>JAQSXM010000354.1 GCA_029256645.1 Sporomusa sp.
ATCGACAGCAACACCGGCAATTGCATCATTTGCTTTAAAATTCATGTACGCATATGCTTCTGCAAATCCCTTGCGATCTTTTTCAGAAAGTGTTTGCGAGAGCTCCGGTATCGCATCATGAATACCAATGGTATGGGCAGGTGAAATCCCCCAACTGACCTGACGCTCAAGACCGGTAACATCAACGGTGATTTCTTTATCAAATACACTTTCCGGAGTAGAAGCTATCTCTTTGCAATGAGAGATCATTTGCTCAAACATTTCACCACTTGGCGCATATTTTCTGCTTGCTAAGTATGCAAAAGTTTTTTCGTCCGGCGATATGAGTCCGTACTCTGTCCCTAGCTCAACACATAAATTGCAGATTGTCATGCGACCGTCCATGTCCATGGCACGAATTGCACTGCCGGAAAATTCAACCGCATAACCATTTGCAAAGTCTGTACCATATTTCGCTATGATAGATAGTATGATGTCCATAGGGCCTACATCTTCACCGAGTGATCCTTCAACGTTAATTCGCATGCTTTTAGGTTTTTTAACGCTGAGTGTTTGAGTACAGAGAACGTGGTATTGCTCACTGGTTCCAATGCCCCATGCGAGTGCACCAATAGCGCCATGGGTACAGGTATGGCTGTCACCGCATACGATTGTCATGCCCGGCAACGATAGCCCTAAATCTGGCCCAACAACGTGTACAATACCTTGTTCAGGCGAATTCGGCTCAAAAAAGTCAAGCCCATATTGATTGCATTTACTACGCATGTTCGACATAAATATTTTGCTTGCCTTTGTATCCTCTCCGGTACGCCCAGGGCAGGAAGATAACGAGTGATCCGGAATACCCAACACACGCTTTTTTTCCCATACATCCAAACCGGAATTGTCAACCAGCTTAAATACATAGGGAGAATTGAGGTCATGGATATAACACCGATCAATGCTAAGCCAACTGCTGTTACTGTCGATCTGTTCAATTGTGTGTAGATTCCAAATGTTATCCAATAGAGTCTTTTTTGCTTCTGCCATCAATATACCTCCTCATAATAAATTCACACTTGTATACTATAAATCGTTGAATTTAATGACTAATATTAACTTTTATAATATATAAGTATAGTCATAGTATACTTATATATTTGCAATAATGTCAATTATTTTTTTATACAAAAAAATAAAAGAACCATGAAACAAATAGTCTCATGGTTCAGGGTGCTGGATTTCAATTATTTCTCTTTAGCAGATAAGGTATTGTCAAATGACAATAAGATTTGGTCAAGGAATATTTGTAGTAACTTGTTACTATCTACAATCTCTATATTTGAAGCCTTTTCTTTCTCTGTCTGCATGAAAATACCTTTATTAATAGCTGAAAGGTAATGTACTAGCATTTCGGCATCATATTTTCCGAATAATCCTAATTGTGATTTATGCTTTGTATAAAATTCAGTACCCAAATCTACACATGCGCGATTCCATATATTGATATGCTGCATCACATCTTTAGGCAGTCCTCCGCTAGCGTTACCAGTATCAAGCATCCAAAACTCTCTCATAAAATGGGGGTGTTCTGTAGAAAACTTGAACAAAGTAGTAAGCAAATCTTTCATGATTTCTTTTGGAGATTTCTCCTGCGCATAAACGACGGCTAAATCATCAAATAAGTTCTTAAGATATTTTTCAAAAATGCTAGCAAATAATGTTAGCTTAGATGGAAAATGTTGATAGAGCGTTCGCCTTGTAATATTGGCGGCCGCCGCTATCTCATCTACCGTAACATCATTGTAATTGCGTTGGGAAAATAGCTGAGCCGCTACCAATTCTATTTTTATCCTTGTAATCTCTTTGCTTGTTCTAGGCACGGACTTACCCCCAAATTAATAAAAAATCTATCTGTTTCTAATTTTAGCCAATATCAACTAGGTTGTGTCTTCAAAATTAACGTAACCAAATTAAAGAGCCGACGATATGTAACATAGCCAAATAAAAGAGGCTAGCTTGTCATATCGAGTGGCAATCCGCCGAAAATGCTTGATTTTATTAAAGAAACATTCAATCAGATGCCGTTCTTTGTACTGGTGCCAATCGCACTTTCTATTTTGTGGTGGATGTTTACGGCTGGATTTCCAAGGAATAATAGCTTCTCCGCCATGTTCTATGATAAAAGTGACCAGTTTATCACTGTCATATCCTTTATCAGCAAGCACGGTAGAAAGGATTTGCCCTTGTAATAATTGCTCTGCCATCGCAAAATCACTGACTTGTCCGCCGGTTAAAGAAAGCGTAACGGATTGCCCAATGCGTCGACGCTCATATGAATTTTGGTGCTAAATCCTCCGCGTGGCATCAAGATTATTAAATTTTGTCGTATATTCTTTACCATCTTTCGCAGTATGTCGGAATTCCCGACATACTGATGTTTCAACAAACTCGCCTGTATCAAAAATATTGCGCAGATGTTCAGTAATGGTGCTACGCCCTTTATCAAAAAGGACGCCAATCAATTTTTGTGCTAACCAAACAGTCCCATCCGAAATCCGTACTTCAATACCATCTTCACCAGCTTGTTTGCTAAAAATCAAAAATTCTGCAGTGCTATTTCGGATTTGTATTGTTTTTTGTTATTCATCATACAGAACCTTTTTCTTCATAGAAGTTACTCTTGTTTTCTATAAAAAGACAATTAAGTCCTGCTATATATTTACACAATATATAAAATAAAACAGCCTCAATCCTTATCCACAAAGGCCGAGGCCATTTTCGCGTTAGGCATGATACGGTTCTCCCCGCCAAATCTTAAACCCTCGATAATACCTCGTTGTTATTTATTAGGACAACAACCTGCCACTATGTCCCTTTGATCTTTACCGCCCGCATCAGCTGTTACTATTTTACTAGATCGATAAATTCCCCGTAACCCTCTTCTTCCATTTGATCGAGTGGAATAAATCGCAGTGAGGCGCTATTCATGCAATACCGCTGTCCGCCCCGGTCTTTGGGCCCGTCAGGAAAAACGTGTCCCAGGTGGCTTTCTCCGTGACGGCTGCGTACTTCGGTGCGTTCCATGGAATGGCTTTTATCCTGCTTGGTGGCGACTGCTTCGGCATGAATCGGTTGGGTAAAACTCGGCCACCCGGTGCCTGAGTCGTACTTGTCCCGGGAACTGAACAAGGGTTCGCCGGTCACAACGTCGACATACAGGCCTTTTTCATGGTTGTCCCAATATTCGTTGGCAAAGGGTGGCTCTGTCCCGCAGGACTGGGTAACCTGATATTGCGTGGCGGTCAGTTTCTCTCGGATTTCTTCCTGGCTCGGTTTGGCATAGGTCCTCCGGAGAGTGGGTACCGGATGTACCGGCTCATGCCCCTTGGCTCTGGGATCCTTATCCAAGCTGGAAAGATCAATGTGACAGTATCCGTTCGGATTTTTCGCGAGATATTTCTGGTGATATTCCTCGGCCACATAGTAGTTGCGAAGCGGCAACACTTCAGTGACTATAGCGGAGGAAAATCTTTTCTGCTCCTGGGCGATTGCCTGATCGATGATCGCTTTATCTCCAGGGTCCTTATAGTAGATGCCGCTGCGATACTGGCTGCCCCTATCATTCCCCTGCCTGTTTACAGAGGTGGGGTCGACCACTTTAAAGAAATAGGTCAGCAGGGTGGCCAGATCAATATGCTTTGGTTCATATTGAACATAAACGGTCTCCGCGTGACCGGTGTTGCTGTAGCAAACCTGGTCGTAGCTAGGGTTTTCCGTATTCCCATTGGCATAACCCACATTCGTGTAAACAACCCCGCTCAGCTTATCCAGGTACGCTTCCAGTCCCCAGAAGCAGCCTCCCGCAAGCCATAGTTCCCGTTGGCTCTCACCAGGCGGTGGTTGAATTTGCCTGTTGACTGCTCCACCTTTGTAGTCCATTTTCATCTCTCAACCCCTTCGCTAACGTTCGAGTTATAGTTATAGGTTGCCCTGACTTCTAATGTCAATACGAATGATCCGCTTTCGCAAACAGGGACAAGGGGAAAATCACAGCGCTGCGGTGTGGCGTTATAACTAAGGCTGGCTTGGTCTTAGGCTCTGGCATGCCTTTGATTTGATC
>JAQSXM010000355.1 GCA_029256645.1 Sporomusa sp.
ATCACGCTGCATGACGAAGCAATGGCAAACGTAATCAAGAAATACGGATTAGCCCTGCGTGACCAAGATGACGAAGCTGATGATCGCCTAGGCATCAGCTCTGCTCTGCTAACTCTGCTGCTAATTGCCCTGATTCGTAGGCACAGACGTATTTGGCATATCTATGGCTGGCGGGCCAGTCCCATGGGAGACTACTTAAAAGAATCTCTGGTGATGGAACGGGAACATGTTGCAGAACTCATCACCATGGTTCAAACTTCACTTTGACAGTAAGCTGCCCCCCTCGGGTGGCTTATTTTTTTTTCAGGACGGCAGGTTTTTCACCTTCTCAAAGGGAAAACTATGTATTATGATTAAAGACGATGGTATTGAACGCCAAATTTTTATTGTTCCTGAGCATTATCCACAGATGTCGCTCGCCGATTGCTTGCGCCGCCTCGGTATTTCGCTAAACCTGAGGCGCAAAATTAAACATTATGGTGTTGTCAGGATCGATGGCGTTATCTGCCCCTGGCATGCAAAAGTCAGTCCGAAATCAGAGATTCAAATGGAGTGGACTATAGCTTCTCAGATTACCCCGGAAGATATCCCTTTAGCTATTATTTACGAGGATGACTGGTTATTAGTTGTTGATAAACCAGCGGGAATGCTCGTCCACCCAACCTCAAGCCAACCTGGTGGTACTCTGGCGAATGCGGTTATCTATTATTACCGCCAACAGAGATATAGTCATTCTTTTCATCCAGTTCAGCGGCTTGATCGAAATACATCCGGCCTTCTTGCCATCGCGAAATTATCTTCTATTCACCATTTGATGAACAAGCAACGACTCCGACGACAGTATTTAGCCATCGCGACCGGAACTCCTCATGTTACTGAGGGCAGTATTGACTTGCCAATCGCCCGGCATCCTGACAGCATTATCATTCGAATAGTAAGCTCCAATGGCCAGGATGCGGTTACTCATTACCGGGTTTTACAGTCTTTTCCTACCGCCAGCCTGCTGCAATTAGAACTGGAAACTGGACGAACGCACCAAATTCGGCTTCATCTGTCTCATATCGGGCATCCCTTGCTAGGAGATGACTTATATGGAGGAAAAACCGACCTGATTGCACGGCAGGCGCTCCATTCTTACTTTCTAGAATTGCATCATCCGATAACTGGCTCTGTCATTAGCCTTTCGTCACCCCTACCTCAAGACCTTGAACAGCTATTGAAGCAGTTAGAGTCACATACCGCTGCGGGCGCCTCCCATAGGGAGAAAAATAATAATATAAATCAGGAGGAATCAATATGCCGTTAGTCACCTCAAAAGCAATGTTCGCGAAAGCATATGAAAACCAATACGCTGTTGGCGCCTTCAACGTCAACAACATGGAGATCATTCAAGGAATTGTTGACGCCGCCAAGGAAGAGCAGTCCCCGCTGATATTGCAGGTTTCAGCAGGAGCGCGGAAGTACGCCAAACACATATACCTGATTAAATTGGTTGAAGCCGCCGTTGAGGATTCCGGTCTGCCAATTTGTCTGCATCTCGATCATGGCGAAGATTTTGAAGTCTGTAAGAGCTGTGTAGACGGCGGTTTTACGTCTGTTATGATTGACGGATCCAAACATCCCTTTGAAGAGAACATTGCTCTAACTCAAAAGGTCGTCGAGTATGCTCATGCGCACGGAGTGACAGTCGAAGCTGAGTTGGGCCGCCTGGCCGGTGTGGAAGACGCTGTTAAGGTGAGCAGTAAAGATGCTTCCTATACTGATCCTGATCAAGCCGTTGAGTTTGTCGAGCGTACAGGAGTCGACTCACTTGCTATTGCAATTGGAACTAGTCATGGGGCATATAAATTTAAAGGCGATCCCACACTAGACTTTGAACGCCTGGAGAAAATCACCAAGCTGCTGCCTCAGTTCCCGCTTGTCTTGCATGGAGCTTCAACTGTGTTGCCTGAGTTTGTCGCCAAGTGCAATCAGTATGGTGGCAGCATTGCCGGAGCTCAAGGCGTTCCAGAGGCAATGCTATTGAGAGCTGGTAAATTAGGCGTGTGCAAAATCAACATAGATACTGACCTGCGACTAGCAATGACTGCATCTATCCGTGAACACTTAGCCGTAAATCCGTCAGACTTTGATCCGCGGCAATACTTAAAACCAGCTCGAGAAGCAATTAAAGCTATGGTTAAACATAAAATCCATAATGTCTTGAATTCATCTAACCGCCTATAAAAGAAAGATATTGGATTCAAATGATCTGTACATCTGAATTTCACGTATCCAGGGATTCGCCCGCTCTTAACTCCTGCTTGCCAAAATTCTGCAAGTTTTAGAGCGGCTTGGTCATCCGGAAAACCAGGTCGAGCGTTTCGTAATTAAGCGAGACGCTCGACTTTGTTCTGAACAATTGATATGCCCAACTGAATGACATTGCCCTGACTGGAAATACTAGTATCAGTAAGGAATATCATTTTGAGGGTATAGCATGAGCTCACATAATGCAGTTTTGACTGCATATTCTCTTCATACAGGTCTAATCGCCATAGCATTCTTTTTAACCAATGTATTTCCCAATCGGCCGCCTGCCGGTTTTATTAATGAATCGCTAGTACCGCTCGGTCCTATAATCGGTCAATTAATCAAATGGGATGCGCACTGGTATACATATATTGCTCAACATGGCTATGATGCACAGTCAGTCGTCTTTTTCCCTGCTATCATTATTTGTATGAAAATGCTGGCATACTTGGGTCTGAGCTATGGCATGGCAGGATTGCTTGCTTGCAATCTATTTGCTTTCCTGAGCTTTCGGATCATGTATTTAACGTTTAAGCTAGACTTCTCAGAAAAAGTCGTTCACCGGGCACTTATTGCCTATTCAGTGATGCCCACATCATTCTTTATTAACAGTATTTATACCGAGTCGCTATTTCTCGTATTCTCTCTATCATGTGTGTACTATGCCCGCCAATCAAAATGGATGCTGGCTGGGGTATATGGCGCACTCTCAGCCCTAACGCGAAATCTCGGAGTCTTTCTCTTTTTCTATCTGCTATACGAATACAAACAGGCAAAGAAACCGCAAGCTAATGCGCCTAAGGCAATAATCCCACTCTTTTTTCCACCGCTTGCATTACTGGCCTATATGGGGTTCAATCAATATATAGCTGATAATCCTTTGGCGTTCCTGCATTCGCAACATGAGTGGGGACGCTATTTCAACTCCCCTTTTGACAATTTCTCCAATAATATCGGCTTAACTTTGAATACTAATCCCTACATCCAACCAGGAGCATCGTTAGACACATTTATGGTAGTATTAGCTGTTGCCGGATTATCATTGTTAAGTTTTTCAGCCAATTTTAGAAGCCGCCAAACCTATCTGCTCATCGGTTGGTTATGGCTTGCAATCCCACTAATGTCAACTTCAGCCTGGCTGCCACTATACAGTGCGTCAAGATTTGTTCTCATTATTTTTCCGCTATATCTATTTTTGGCCCAACTGCGGGATGCCTGGTATTATAGTTACCTTGCCGTCAGCGCAGTCGTTTTATGCATCTGCGCTGCCCTATTTATGAACTGGCATTGGGTTGGATAAAAATATAATCCCCAGCTGTGTCGGGGCAGGTCCCTGTGCCTGCCCTGGCCTCCCTGGCCTGACTTGTCCGGCTGTACAATCACCCGTAACAGTCCACCATATGCCGCCAACTGGGCAACCACAGGGGGTTGCCCCTACGATTGAATGCGCAATAAGCGTTCTAAAAAGAAGCCTTTGCTCTACAAATACCATAATGCTGATTGCACCTTCGCCGTGTTCGGGTGCTGCTAAGGCTACTGCCACCCTGCTAAGCTTATTCCTAAAATACAAACAAAAAGACCCACTATATCAGTAGGTCTTTTTGTAACCGGCAACTACTTATCCTCCCAGGCCGTCACCAGCCAAGTACTTTCAGCGTGTGCGTTCTAAAAAGAATTCTTTACCTTACAATGTGCTAAGTATTGGTTGCACCTTCGAGTCCTTAACTGCCGTGTTCGGACTGCTGACGAGCCTACTGCCATCATAATAACTAGGTAAAAAAGCACTCGCT
>JAQSXM010000356.1 GCA_029256645.1 Sporomusa sp.
GGAGATTGGCTTTTTAAAATCAGGCAGAGGCGTATTGGAACTGCCAGTCGGAATATACGGTTCAAAAGCCATTACTGAGCATCTTGGAATTTTTGGCACAACTGGTGCTGGAAAAAGTAATTTAGTAAAAGTATTGGCAAGCTCAATGATTAATAATCAACAATACGGCTTATTAATATTTGATGTTCATAATGAATATTATCGTGACTTGTCGAATCATCCACTGGCAAAAGACCGGTTGTCTGTATATAATACGAACCCTCAGGCAGAACATGTACATCGCCTGACTGTAAATACACAGGAAGTTGATCCTGAAGATATAACCGCCTGTGCAACGTTTACTGAACCACAGCTGGATGCAATATATAAATTATCTTCCGTATGGCAAGATAAGTGGATGGATTATATTTTACAATATGATGTAGCTGATATTATTGAGGAACTGGCGGGCTGTACCGGGCAAAAGTTTCAGTCCCGTACGATTAGTAAAATTAAAAGTATTTGTTGGAATTTAGAACAGGAGTTAAATATTAAAGCAGATCAAGAAACGGTTATTGGACAAATGTTGACTGATTTAGAGCAGGGGAAAGTAGTGTTAGTTGAGTTAAAGAATATTTCTCCTGTAGGTGAACAGGCTTTATCCACTTTACTTTCTAAAAAGCTGCTGCAAAATTACGCTTCCAAAACAGAGTCAGAACGAAGCCAGATTACGCCTGTACTCATCGTGCTGGAAGAAGCTCACCGCTTTTTGGGGAAAAAGGAGCATTCAAGTAATAACGTGTTTGCAAGGCTGGTCAGCGAGGCGCGCAAGTTTAATTTGGGTCTGTGCGTTGTAGATCAGCAGCCCAGACTGCTAGCTGACAAAGTGTTGTCTCAGTTAAATACGCTGTTTATTCTTGGCCTGGCATCAAAAGCTGATCGAAATAAACTCGAATCCATGTGTCGCAAGGATATTCTGCAGCAGCGCAACGAAATTAAAAATCTGGACTGTGGAGAAATGATTGTTGCAACAAACTATATGCGTTTTGCAGCTCCGGTTAAAGTTCATAAATTTGAAGATTTTATCAGTGTTGCCAATAATCAGTTACCGTCGATGCTTCCTTTAGCTTAGAATAGGTTAAAACCCCCTTGCTGTTTAGGAGCATGGGGGTTTTTCTATGTTGGGCAACCTTCTAATGTAGTATGAAACGTATAGCTTGCGCATACATTTTTACTATGAAGGGGAGGAGTGTCATGCAGCGCAGACAGAAAGGTATTTTACAAAATATAGCACAAAGACTGGATATTCCGCAAGATATCGTGCTTGATCTGCCGCGCATTACTATGCTGGGCAATAAGCAGCTGCTCATTGAGAACCATAAAGGAATTATTGAATACACCTCTTCGCTGGTACGTGTTAAATTGAACCAGGGGGAACTATACGTTCATGGTCTTAACTTGCTGTTAGGCAATTTACAGACAGAACAGATTTTGATTGAGGGGACCATTGCGGAGGTCAAATATGACACCTAAACTAAAAAAATATATCAATGGAAGTGTTAAAATATGTATTACAGGAGCCATGCCAGAGAAGTTCATTAATCTATGTGTAGCAGAACGAATTTACCTATGGGGCTTATCGAAGGAAAATGAGAAATTATATGCCTGGATAGAGTTAAGTGATTTTTATCATATTCGTCCTTTGGTCAGGAAAAGCTGTACGAGAGTAACTGTAAAAGCTTACAGAGGATGGCCTTTCTTAGCCAAAAGAATATGGCGCCGGAAGATGCTTGTTTTAGGAGCCATTATGTGTCTCATTACAGTACAGATCTTTGCATCTTACATTTGGTTTGTTGATGTGGTGGGAACAAAAGCCACTTCTCCTTTAAAAATCGCCGAAGTAGCGAAAGAACATGGATTAAAACCAGGTGTGTTGAAGGATACTATTCAATCAAAGACCATCGAAAATGCGATCTTACTCACCATTCCGGAGGTTTCCTGGGTTAGTGTCAATTTTACAGGTACGAGAGTAGTAATAGAGGTAGTTGAAAAAACAATTCCCAAGCAGGAAGATAAAGCGCCAGCTCATATTGTCTCAGACCGGGACGGTATTATTATGGAGATAATTGCCTTAGCTGGTCAGCCAGCAGTAAAAAAAGGCGATACAGTTAGAAAGGGCGATGTTTTAATTAAAGGAATTGCACCTGACATAGCCCCAACATCACCAAATCAACCTGCTCAATCAGCTCCGATAACAACGCCGCCTCAGTTAGTTAAAGCCAGTGGTATTGTAAAAGCCCGTGTATGGTATGAAAGTTATGGCGAAGCTGCTTTGCAGCAAATCATAACAGAAAGAACGGGGCGGCAGGAAGTGGAGGTGCTTCTTCATTTCGGGGACAATCAGATAGCATTAAAAAGAGCGCCCCAGCCTCCATTTGATTTATACGAGAGCGAGATCATACACAAAACCCTGCCCCAATGGAGGAATAGCCAGTTTTCTGTCGAATCTACACTAAATACCTATTATGAGCTGCGAGCTTCCTTGCATGAAATATCTGTAGAGCAGGCTCGTGACGAAGCGAAAGCGCGGGCGTTGCAATCCGTACAACAATCCATCCCGGAAAGTGCACAAATTTTGGCAAGGAATATAGAGATATTGAAGCTAAATGAACCCAATTTAGTTCGGATTAAAGTTGGTGTAGAAACAGTCGAGGATATTGGAATAAGTCAAATGATTAGCCAATAAGGGGAGGCCTTGCTTCATTGCAGCAAAATGCAGCACAAATAAAGATTAATTTTGCAGACAACCAGGAAGCCATTGCAATTTTGGGACGCAATGACGAGAATTTCCGTATTATTGCTGAAAGCTTTACCAGCCGTCTTACCAGCCGTGGCGATGAAGTAATCGCCAATGGCGATCCGGAGGAATTAGCGCAGATTGGTAAAGTTTTTGAGCAATTGCTTTTTTTACATAGAGAAGGTAATTTGATATCGGCGCATGATGTTCACTATCGTATTAGAATGCTTAAAGGCGGACAAAGTGACGGATTGCAGCAAATGGCTGCAGAAACAATAATGACGACTGCCCGGGGCAGGCAGATTAAGCCTAAAACGCTGGGGCAGAAGAGTTATTTTGAGTCTATACGGACTAATCCAATTACTTTTGGAATAGGACCAGCGGGAACAGGGAAAACTTATCTTGCGGTGGCAATGGCAGTTTTTTCCTTAAAAAATAGAGATGTTGAGCGGATTATACTTACTCGTCCTGCCGTGGAGGCCGGTGAAAAGTTAGGTTTTCTTCCCGGCGATCTGCAAGAGAAAATTAACCCATATTTGAGGCCCATATATGATGCGTTGTACGATATATTAGGCGTAGAAACTTTCCAGAAATACATGAATAAGAATATTATTGAAGTGGCTCCATTAGCCTATATGCGCGGTCGTACACTAGACGATGCTTTTATTATCTTAGATGAAGCGCAAAATACTACACAAGAGCAGATGAAGATGTTTTTGACACGCATGGGATTTGGCTCCAAGATGGTAGTAAATGGTGATATTACCCAGATTGATCTCCCACATGGCAGTAGATCTGGCTTAAAACATGCCCAGCAAGTGCTGGCGGGAGTACGGGGTATCGGAATGGTTGAGATGACAGAAAGTGATGTTGTCCGGCATGAAATGGTTGCCCGTATTATTCGGGCCTATGAACGGTTTGGACAAGAAAAGTGAGATGATTAATTATGATATCGGTTAATAAACTGCGCGGGTTCTTTATACAGCCAACTAGTATGTATGCAAGGCCGTTAGTGCGCCGGATTGTTCTCAGCTTTGCTTTTTTTTCGCTTTTTATGTTAATTTTATCTGCTGAATTTATCCCAGACAAAGTCTCGTTGCAGGTTGGACAGGTTAGTGACCGTGATGTCGTATCGCCACGGACTATATCGTATGTTGATACGGCTAAGACTAAGCAATTAGAAGCAGAAGTATTGGCCAGTGTTCCGAATGTTTATGATTTAGATGTAAGTGTTATGACCAAAGCGGAAGAAAGCATTGCAGGCATATTCCGTTCGGCAAGGAATGTCATTACTGATAAAAATC
>JAQSXM010000357.1 GCA_029256645.1 Sporomusa sp.
TCTATGAAACGGAGATCACGCTGGATGAACTGGTGCAGTACCTGTTTGAGGATTTGAACCTGCCTGACCTGGAACGCAAGAAATTCTCCCAGGTGGAAACAGAGCGCAACTATAAGCGGTCAGGCTTTCAGCGCAAAGGCATTCCGCCGCGTCTGGCGAAAAAACGCTCAGTCATTGAGAAGCTCAAACGGCAGCAGACCGCCCTGTGTGGCGGGGATGTGCCGGCAGGCGACGGGGACAGCCGGACCGGACGGGTTCCCTTCCGCGAGGATGATCTGCGGTATTTCCGGGTAAAACCCGATCTTGACCGGCACTCCAATGCGGTGGTCATCTGCATTATGGATACCTCAGGCTCGATGGACCAAACCCGCAAATACCTAGCCCGCAGTTTTTTCTTCCTGTTGTACCAGTTTGTCCGCTACAAGTATGAGCAGGTGGAGGTGACCTTTATCGCCCATACCACTGAGGCCAAAGAGGTCAATGAGGATGAGTTCTTCCACCGGGGCGAGTCTGGCGGCACCTATATCAGCAGCGGCTATGCCAAAGCGCTGGAGATTATTGAGCAGCGCTATAATCCGGGTTTGTGGAATATCTATGCCTTCCATTGCTCTGACGGCGACAACTGGAATGAGGATAACCCCAAGGCCGTGGAATTGGCCAGGCAGTTATGTGCCACAGGCAATCTGTTTGGCTATGTCGAGGTGGGGATTAAACACTGGGTCAGTACCGTCAAGCGGGAATTTGACGACAATATTCAGGCCGATAACTTTATCACCGCGAGAATGGCGGATAAGGATGATGTATGGCCGGTGTTTAAGCAGATTCTGGAGAAAGATGCAGCAGGGAGGGAGGACGATGAGTGACTATACGCTGACTGAGCTGGCCAAGTGGAATGAACAGATTGAAAAGCTGGTCGGGGAGCTGGGGCTGGATTGTTATCAACAGCATTTTGAGCTTTGCAGCTCTGAGGATATGTTGTGTTATGAGGCCTATGTCGGTATGCCGTCCCACTACCCGCACTGGAGTTTCGGCAAAGCGTACGAGCGGCAAAAAACCTTTTATCAATACAGTCTGAGTGGGCTGCCGTATGAAATGGTCATCAACTCTGATCCCTGTCTGGCCTACCTGATGCGGGACAACACCCTGCTGCTGCAGATTCTTACGATGGCCCATGTCTATGGACATAATGACTTCTTTAAGAATAACCGCCTGTTCAGGCGGGATACCAGGGCCGCGTTGACGCTCGAGACCTTCAAGGCCCATGCCGACAGGGTGCGCAACTATGTGCAGGACCCGGGCATCGGGCCGGAACGGGTAGAGCGCATCCTGGATGCGGCCCATGCCCTGAAGTTCCAGGTAAGCCGCACCGGGCTGGACAAGGCTCATTCCCGTAAGGAGCTTGATCAGGAAAGTGCCGAGGCTGTGCCCCGCCGGTTACAGAATGATTTGCTGGCTTTTCTGGCCGCCAAGGGGAGACTGCAGGACTGGGAGCAGGACCTGGTTAACATCGTCCATGAGGAAAGCCTGTATTTTGTGCCCCAGATCGAGACCAAAATCATGAATGAGGGCTGGGCCAGCTACTGGCATTACCGGATTTTACAGCAACTTGAACTGCCGCAGGGCTTGTATCTGGAGTTCCTGCAGCGGCACAACCTGGTTGTCAGGCCGCATCAGCAGCAGCTCAACCCCTACTTTGTCGGGTTCAAGCTGTTTGAATACCTTGACCGGTCGCTGGGGCGGGCTAAGATTATGGAGATCCGGGCCGGAGAGCGGGATCAGTCGTTCCTGCGACAGTACCTGAATGAGGAGCTGTGCCGGGAGATGAACCTGTTTGCTTATGCTGTTGAGGGCGATAACGTAGTTGTGGCCGAAGTGGCTGACGAGCCCGGCTGGAAGGTTATCCGGGATCAATTGGCCAACTCGGTCGGGATGGGCGGAATCCCGGCCATTACGCCGGTGGCTGTCGAAAAGGGTGAGTTGATTCTGGAGCATGATTATGACGGACGGGAGCTCGAGCTTGGTTACGCCAAAGAGACGATCAAACATGTTGCCGGCTTATGGGGTGACGGGGTTAAGATCCGGACAAAGCTGGACGGGAAAGAAAAGCTGCTGTGCTGCAACCGTTTAAAAGAGGTGCTCATTATCTAAATTTATGCTCTTGTTGTTCCTTCAATATGGTATACTTAAGGAAAATACAGCAAAACCTTAAGTGGGTATTGTAAGGAGGACAAGCATGAGTGAAGAGCGTTTTGACCGTATTGAACAAATGATGGCCCAGCTTATTACCATGGTCGGCCATAATAATGCCGTTACGGAGGAATTGCGTCAGGATGTCACTGGACTTAAGCAGGACATTACCGGGCTTAAGGAGGATGTAAGTGGGCTCAAGCAGGACGTTACTGGGCTTAAGGAGGATGTTACCGGACTTAAGCAGGTTGTAGCTGTTCTGCAACAAGATATAGTAACACTTGAAGGTAAGATGGAAAAGGGATTTGCTGATATCGTCAGTATGGTCAATGTACTTGGCGAAAAGTCTGATAAAATAGAAGTGGTACAAGCCCATCATTCGGATGTCCTGGACGTGTTGGCCATTCGTACTACCCGGCAGGAAGCTGAGATTCAGGGGCTGAGACGGGCAATGTAACAGGACGAAACTGCAACTCTAGGGAGCTGAATGATGGGTAACAACGCTGCAATGAAAATATGGTATTGGTCCCTGGTTATTCTGCTAATGGTAATAATCACGGTATTGTCCAATACCCCTGATTTGGTATTCTTCGGGAAGAGTCTGCCCCCGGAAGTTCGTGTATTGATTGCAAAGTACTCCATCAAATGGGGTACTACCGGTTTTTTTTCCTACAGTATTAGCCCACATCCTGATTATATTCTGCATAAGCTTGGACATATATTTTTCTTCGGGTTGCTGGGAAGTATGCTTTATTGGGCGATGAACCGGTCGGTGCCGAAAGCGGTAATGGTAGTAACCCTGTTTGCCCTGATTGATGAAATTCACCAGGGCTTTACGCTGGGGCGCAGCAGTCGTTTGGGCGATGTGGTATTGGATGTTGTTGCCGCTGTTGGGTTTATTATGTTATCTGCCAGCAGGCGGGCAAAACAGGTCAAATGAAAATGTAATAATATAGCGAATCCTGATAAACCCCGGTAGCCTGGACTATCGGGGTTGTTTAGTTATAATAGCTTTTTTTGTTGATAATTGTATAAAAAGTGAGAAATATTTTAATTGTTTTTCTTAAAAGAGATAGTTATAATAGTTATAGATGGTTGTCAATAGGACTTAAGAACTAATATTATGGGAAATGTGTTAAGTACTATTAATTAATTATTGAGATGTAAGGCAGGGGATATAGTAGGTGACGGAATTAGAACGCATCGAATCTTTAAAAGAACAGCTGTTAAAATTAGGTTACCGTAATTATCAACTTCAGGATATATATCGGGAGGTATTGGGTCAATCCAGCTGTAATCCGGAAGAATTATCTTCAGAACAGTTGAAAAACAAAATAAATAATTGATTAAACTCCAGGTAATTTTAGTTATCTGGAGTTTGTTTTTTGTAAGGGGGATAATTGACAAACCAAGGGTACAAGGGTACACTAAAAGTCAAGGTTACCCGCTTAAAGGAGATTTATTATTAGATGTTAGACATGCATTGTCACATTATCCCGGCCATCGATGACGGTTCGAAGGACTTGGATACCTCGCTTAAAATGTTGGAGATTGCCCAGAAAAACGGCACAAAGGCCATTGTGGCTACACCTCATGTCATTGAGGGGGAGTGGCTGCCGGCCTGGGAGCAAATTGTTGCTGGCTGCCGGCTGCTTGAACACGAAGGCGGCAAGGCAGGGTTACATATACCTGTTTATCCGGGTGGGGAGGTTGCTATCCACCGGGACATTCTGGATCTGGTTAAAGAGCCGGGGGCGTACTGTATTAACAGTGGCCGCTACATGCTTGTCGAGTTACCGGCTATTGATATTCCGGGATTTACCGAAGACTTCTTTTTTACGTTGCTAGCTCGTGGGATTACCCCTGTTCTGGCTCATCCGGAGCGTCATCCGGTGCTTGCCAAAGACCCGGAGATACTGGTGGAATGGATCAGACGGGGAATTTTAGCGCAGGTCAATGGCTCTAGCCTGATGGGGCGCATGGGTGAACGCAGCATGAAGATGGCTGAGCATTTCCTTGCCCGGGACATGGTGCACTGCATTGGTTCTGATGCCCACAGCTCCAGGAACCGTAATCCGGATTTATCGGCTACCGCTGAAAAACTGAATGGGTTAGTCGGCGGGGAAAAAGCCAGGCAGATACTGACCATTAATCCTAAGAAGATGATTGAGAGCCAGGATGTAGAGATTTTTGAAATAAAGCCGCTTCCGCAAAGTAACAGGGCCGGTATTCTTAACAGGTTGTTTATGAAATTAGGAATTTATTGAGTATAATGTTTAAGGTCCTGCTCTACAGTAGGACCTTTGTCTTATCCTCAATAAATGGACAGAAAAGTTTGCAGGAAAACCGACAAGGAAAGCGAATGTTAGACATATTATCTAATTCGTGACATATTTATACTATTGAAAAGATTATGCATATTATGCACAGATGCCCGGCAAGGAGGTGAGTGTTTTTTGACAATAAAACTTTTAATTGCCGACGATCATGCGCTCCTTAGGCAAGGGATTAAAAATGTGCTGTCTTTGGAACCGGATTTTCTCGTAATAGGTGAGGCGGCTGACGGGGACGAGGCCATAAAACAGGTTGAGTGTCTTAAGCCTGACATATTATTACTTGATGTGAATATGCCGCGCATGAACGGGCTAGAGGTAACCCGGCGGCTCAAGGCGGAGAATAAGGTCGTAAAGGTAATCATTTTAACGATTCATGATGATGAGAACTATGTGCTGGAGGTAATCAAGGCCGGTGCTGTTGGCTATCTGCTAAAGGACATCGAGCCAGGCATGCTGGTTAAGGCCATTCGTACTGTCTATGAAGGGCAGTCATTTATCTACCCGACCCTGGCCAGGCAGCTATTTGGTGAGATCTCGCGGCAGGAAGACAGACGGCATGAAACTGCGGCGATGCTCCAGCGTCGTAAGGGAGAACGCCTAACCTACCGGGAGGTTGAGGTATTACAGCTTATCGGTCACGGTATGAGTAATCAGGAGATCGCACAAAAGCTGTTTCTGAGTGAGAAGACGGTAAAGAATCATCTGACCAATATCTTCCGTAAGGTCAATGTGGTTGACCGGACACAGGCGGTACTGTACGCTATCAGGCAGAAGATTGTGGTGTTGGATTAATAACCAATTGAGGGTGGCGTGCATATATTATCCTATCCCAAATGAAGGGGGTAGGATAATTTGTTTTTATCGTATTCTGTCAGTATTATTATTGTATCGTTGGCTTTATATGGTTTGTGGTATGTGTTAAAGGATGTGTGGAATTGGTTTACTGCGTTGGAGTTGGTCCCGTTACCTGACGCCAGTTTTATCATTTTGCTTAAGAATATGGAATATGAAGTGGAAGATTTGATGCGGTATCTGGTGAGTGAGATCGAAGAGGGGGTACACGGTATTGACGCTGTGGTGGTAGATTGCGGTTCAGACGACTTAACCCCGATTATTCTCCAGCGTCTGGCTGGTGAAATGCCGGCACTGACTATTATCCATTCCCGGAGCTCTATACGGCCGCTCACTGAAGCGATGCCGTTGTGCCGGGGCTCGGTGGTGCATGTGCTTGATTTAACTACCCGGCTTAAGAATGAGGAGTTTATGGCAGTTGTCGCCTCGCTGCTGCGGAAACAAAAGGGGGATATTGCTATCCGGAGCAGGACCGAGGGGTAAGGCTATTGTTTTTGTTTCATACATAATATTTCGTTGAATACATCAACTAACTTGACGGCCAGGGTCAGCAGTTCGGGGGCATAGCCGGGAAAGGTTTCATGAAAGCTGCTGATCATGACAGCCTGAGCCGGGGCAGTAGTTGCTGCCAGGCGTGCCAATGCCAGCTGATGATTGACGGTGGCCGGCGTCCAGAGCACCGGGATCTCAGTCTTGCCGGACAACCTGACTGTTGTCTGGTAAGGCTTGTTTTTATTGGTAACCACAGCTGTTACGGCGTGGAGGTTGACATAGCCGGTGGTGGTGTCACCGGCAACCCGCGGCCGGCGCACCTTGACAGGCACCAGGACAAGCCCTGGTGCCAGCGGCAGCGGTTCCAGGTTCTTGCGCTCAGTAGCGGCTCTGGTCCTGGCCCTAAGCGCTGACAGGTCAACAGCCCGGGTTTTCGCCAGCCGGTGGATCACGGTGCGGACGCGGGATGTAAGGCAGGTGGTGCTGCCATCGGCGGCGATGATGGTCGTACTGTCGCCGGTGGTCTGGTAACAGGGGAGAATGGCAGCGATCCGGGTATAGGCGGGCAGAGTTAGGTTCATGGTACTGTACCTCCTATAATACGCAAACGTATGTTCTGTAATAATATATTAACAGAAAAGTAATTTATTGGCAAGGGGGCTAAGCCACTCTTGTGCCGGCGGCTGTTAATGGGTACAATAGTAATGAAGACAGGAGGGTACGCATGAGTTTATTGGAGGTTCGCGGCCTGAGTAAGGCCTATGGGATACAAAACATTTTTTCAGAGGTTAGTTTTCAAATCAGGCGCGGTGAGAAGGTCGGTCTGATCGGCCCTAACGGTGCCGGTAAGACGACGCTGGTGCGGTGCCTGTTGGGTTTTGAAAAGCCTGACAGCGGTCAGGTGGCGCTGGCCCCGGGGGAGCGGATCGGCTATGTCGAGCAGGATACCGCCCTTGGTGAACATACGCTGTATGACGAGCTGGTGAGTGCTTATGGCGATGTGCTGGGGTGGCAGGCCGATATGCGCCGGCTGGAAGCCGCTATTGCCGGTGAGAAGCAGCCGGAGAGCCTTGACAGGCTGATGAAGGAGTACGCGCTGGCTGTTGAACGGTTTGAACGGGGCGGCGGTTATGAGGTGGACAACACGGTGCGCCGGGTGGCTTTTGGCCTGGCCTTTACGGCTGAAGACCTGCAGCGCCGGACCCACGAGTTTTCCGGCGGGCAAAAGACCCGGATCTGTTTGGCGCGGGCCCTGATACGTCAGCCTGACTTTTTGTTTCTGGATGAGCCGACAAACCATCTTGACTTAGGGGTGGTGGAATGGCTGGAGGAGTTTTTGCAGGGGTATTCAGGGGCCGTGCTGGTGATCTCCCATGACCGCTACTTTCTTGACAATGTGACCGGACGGATACTGGCGATTGAGAGTAATACTATTGCCGACTATGATGGCAACTATAGCGAATACCTGGAGAAGAAGGCCGAGAAGCTGGCGGCGCAGGATAAGGCTTTTACCAAGCAGCAGGCCTATATTGCCAGGACGGAGGCGTATATCGACCGGTACCGGGC
>JAQSXM010000358.1 GCA_029256645.1 Sporomusa sp.
GCTTTTACTACCCGGAGCAGCCAGGCCGACAATACCCCAACGACTTGTTCCTGTACAGCACTATCTGGTGGTTCGGCGGCAAGCCACCCTGCTAACTTTGCCTGTATATCCCGGACAAGACCGGAATCACCCCGGCGTAAAGCCGTAAGACCTGTTACTTTTAATGCTCGCATGACCGCCGTACGCACAACCTCGTCTTGTGATAAATACAGACTGGAAAAAATGACTTCTACCGCACGGGCAGCCAAAAAGTTTTGTCGCTGTTTCAAACTAATAACTGCAATCAGGCCAAGCTGCTCCACTACAGCAGGAATACCAGCAACTGTCACATTCTTTAGCAGTGGCCGAAATGCGTCAATACCGTGGCCGGCAGCGTCAGGCTGGTTGGACCTCAGCGCTAGAAAAATAACCGCAGTAATTCGTGCAGGCTCCACTGCTCTTCCTAAACCAAGGCCTAGTGCCAGCTTTAGCATATCAAAAGCCCGATAGGCGTTGTCAGTTTTACCGGCAATTAAGCTAGCCTTCAACACCTTGTAAATCTGACGCATAATTCGTTTAGCAGCAGCATCATTCATCTGGCGCTCTCTGGTTATACCATTAAGTTGAGACGCAATATGCCTGAACTGCCAGTCTAGCCGCCTGGTGTAAAAGCACCACGCGGCTAAAATTATCCCTGTTAACACAATCAACAATACTGCCATAAAGGGTGTTCTCCCTATCTAGCGTTAATTTCTCCCTGATATACAATGCCCCGTGCAGCATCCACAGTAACTATCGCACCGTCTTGCAAACGTTCAGTTGCATCTTCTACACCGACAAGTACAGGCATACCAAAACTTACCCCAACAATAGCAGCATGCGAAGTTAAGCCACCTTCTTCAGCAACGATAGCCGCAGCTTTAGCAGCGTAAGGAGCCGTTTCTTCGTCAACACTGTTGACTACCAAAATGTCCCCTTCCCGAAACTTAGCCTTAATATCTTTAATAGAGGTAGCAATAACAACCTTTCCGGTAACGGCCTGTTGCCCGATCCCGGTCCCGCGCGTTAGAATATTGCCTACAATGTGAACCCTAATCATATTGGTTGTTCCTGACATACCTGCAGGTACCCCTGCAGTTACCACAACTAAATCCCCGTCTTTAACAACCCCGGCGTTTAGCGAAGTGACAACTGCACTTTGCACCATTTCGTCTGTATTATTAAAGCTGGGTCCCAAGACTGGGTAAACCCCCCATAGCAGCAGCATCCGCCGTACTGTCTTTTCACTTGGAGTGACAGCCACAATAGTGGACTGGGGACGGTATTTCGACACCATCCGCGCAGTATAACCGGATTGTGTGGAGGTCACAATAGCCGCTGCCCCCAGTTCATGTGATATCTGCGCTGTAGCATGGCTGATCGCATCAGTCGTTGTTCGTTGCAGTTGGATTCCTTTGCCTACTAAAATATCGCTGTGATGAAGTGAGGTTTCGGTACGTACAGCAATACGGGACATTGTTTGGACAGCTTCGATCGGATACTGGCCTGAAGCGGACTCGCCACTAAGCATAATGGCGTCTGATCCATCCAGAATCGCATTAGCAATATCACTGGCCTCGGCCCTGGTAGGCCGGGGGTTGGTTATCATAGACTCAAGCATTTGAGTAGCGGTAATGACCGGCTTACCAGCCTTATTACACTTCTTGATCAGCATTTTTTGGACGAGTGGGACTTCTTCGGCAGGGATCTCCACACCAAGGTCCCCCCGGGCTACCATAATACCGTCTGATACCTTGAGAATTTCGTCAATATTATGTACACCCTCCGCGTTTTCAATCTTAGGGATAATGTCCATCTCATAATTGGCATCCTCCAAAATCTTACGGATAGCCAGCACATCGGCAGCCCGCTGAACAAAAGAAGGAGCGATTGAGTCCATTTGATTTTGAATGCCAAACAAGATATCAGCAACATCCTGTTCAGATAAAGGCGGAAGATCAACCGCAACCCCAGGTGCCGCAACACGCTTGCGATCCCCGATTTGCCCACTGTTTTTAACAGTGGTGATAATGTCATCGCCCACAACAGCATCTATTTGAAGGCTTACCAACCCATCGGAAATAAGTATCATCTGCCCGGGAGAAACCTCCTGCGGTAATAACTTATGATTAACAGATGCAATTTCCTTCGTACCAACTACATCACGGCTTGTCAACACGAATTTTTGATCTTTGTCTAAATAAACCTTACCCTCAGCAAATAAGCCCAGTCGCATTTCTGGACCTTTGGTATCAAGCATCAGCGCTACCGGCCTTTTGACATTCCGGGCGGCTTCTCTTACCATGGCTATTCGCCTGGCATGATCTTCATGCAGTCCATGCGAAAAATTAAACCGGGCAACATTCATGCCGGCCTCCATCATCGCCTCTAAGACACCGGGTTTATCGGTACTAGGGCCTACTGTGCAAACAATCTTGGTTTTTTTCAGCAAATTCTAACACTCCTTAATTGAATACGATTTATCGTATCGCGTGTTGACACAAAATCGCGTGAGCTTCATTGGCTTCCGATTCCAAAACCAAAATCTCATACAAACCATCACCAAGAGCGGAAGCAATCCCTGCCGCACGGATGTTAGCAAGTACACCTTCATTACACAGCACGTTTTTATATAATTCGGCCTGTGCCCGGTTAGAAGCTATGTATACTACGGTCCACATAAGTATATCCTCCTATTAGCTTCTTACTATATAAAGTACAATAACCACCAGAAACTAATCCTCTTAGATTGGTTCTCCAAAATTAACTGTATTCCTGCTTTAAAATTGTTTTTCTATCAACCAGCAGCAGCAGCGAAATCTATAATTCAACAAACCAGCTCATACCCAGTACAACCAAAGGTTTATCGCAGTATATTACTACACTTCCTCCCTAACAGCAAGCTTCGCCACAGGTATAATTCACCATAGCTGCTAGTTTTCCTCCAGCTGAAAAATGTATATTTTTCCAACTTAAATATAAACGCTTACGACTTTAATAATCTCAATGCTGCCTCTGCCATAACCTCAACCCCATAGCTAAGTGCTTGCTCGTCCATATCAAATTTAGGATGGTGGTGAGGGTAGCTGACCCCTTTTTCCTTATTACCTATGCCAATAAACATAAAGCAGCCAGGTACTTGCTGCTGGTACCAGGAAAAATCCTCAGCTCCCATGGCAGGACTTATCTCAATGACCCGGCTTTCACCCAGTACCGCGTTGCCTGCAGCTGCCACAACCCCGGCTATCTGAGGGTTATTAATCACCGGTGGAAAACCATTGCGATTATCTAAGGTGTACGTGGCACCCGAAGCTGCACAAATGCCACTGCATAGCTGCTCAATACAAGCAAAGATTGTGTCACGAACCCGCTGGGAAAAAGTCCGTACAGACCCCTGCAAGACAGCAGAATCAGGTATTATATTAAATACTTCACCTGCTTTAAACACACCAAGCGATAAAACAGCTAACTCATTAGCACTAACCTGATTGCCGGTAATCGTCTTTAAGGCCAACACGATTTGTGCTCCCACATAGATGGGATCAATCGTTTGCTGCGGCATTGACCCATGACCGCCACAACCTTGAATAGTAATGGTAAATTCATCAGGCGAGGCCATCATCGGTCCATAGGTTATCCCCATTGTCCCTACCTCAAGCGGCTGCCATAAATGGGCGCCAATGACAGTATCCACACCATCTAGTGCACCATCGGCAATCATCGCCAGGGCACCACCGGGAAAACATTCTTCACTAGGTTGAAACAACAGCCTTATATTGCCTGTTAATTCAGCCTGCATTCCACGAAATACCTTAGCCAACCCCAGCAGCATCGCAGTATGACCGTCATGACCGCAGGCGTGACAAACACCGGCATTCTGCGAGCGGTAAGGCTGATCAATTTCATCTTGAATCGGCAGGCCATCAATATCAGCCCGGATTGCCACCATTTTACCAGGCCTGCTGCCTGTAATCTCGGCGATTACCCCGGTACCGGCAGCTTGTCTCGGCTCCAACCCCATCGATCTAAGTTCAGATATTATTTTTTTCTGCGTCTCA
>JAQSXM010000359.1 GCA_029256645.1 Sporomusa sp.
ATTGCCATAGAGGCCACTTCTGCACTCAGGTTATTCATAACCTGCTGGTATTCCCGTTCAAGCTCCGCCTGCGTCTCCTTCAACAGCCGTGTATTCTCTTCCCAGGCCTTTTGCACAATAATCTCTCTGGATTTCTCCCCTAGGTTAATGGCCTCATCGATTATGGACCGGGCCTGAATACGGGCATCTATAATCTGACCTTCACTTTCTTGTTTCATAGCTATTGCTAACGCCCGCTCACGTTCGGCATCCTCCAGATTTTTTGCTATAAAAGCTCTTCGCTCCTCCAAGGCCGCCATAATAGGCCGATAGGCAATCTTGGTTAAGATAGCAACAAGTATCAGGAAATTAATAATCTGAGCCACTAATGTTGCATTGAGGTCGATCAAGTACATCCCCCCTTCCGGTTGTGGAGCAGGCGTCTGGTAGAGATTAGCTACCAGGCGCCTCTTCTTCTTCATTTTAAAAAGGGATTGGTAAATATCAGCACAATTGCTATAACTGCTGCAATGATAGGAATTGACTCAATCAGACCAACGGAAATTAGCATCGTAACCATTATCGAATTCTTTGCCTCTGGCTGACGGGCAATACTTTCAATGGCTTTGGCTGTCACTTGCCCATCGCCTGTCGCTGCACCGAAGGCGGCTAAACCCACAACCAAGGCGGCGGCAATTACCGAAGCCGCAATAATAATCGCGTGTTCCACTGTCACCCCTCCTTTTCCTCATGATGATGTTCTTCCAAGGAATTACTCAGATAGGACATCGAAAGCATGGTAAAGATCAGTGCTTGAATAATACCGACAAATACGCTGAATGCGAGCCATAATGTCGGCGCCACGTAGGGCACCAGGATACCCAGAATTACGATTAGAATCTCGCCTGCCAGAATGTTACCAAAAAGACGGAACGATAGAGTGACTGGTTTAGCTATTTCCTCAATGATGTTTATTGGTAAAAACAGGATATTAGGCTGAACAAAATGTTTGAAATGAACCAGGAACCCTTTGGTCTTAACGCCATACGCATGAACAATAATTACAATCATTAATGCCAACCCTAGTGTTGTATTAATATCATTGGTTGGTGAAGTAAAGCCCGGTATCAACCCTAACCAGTTAGCAATAAGCAAGAACAGAAAAAGTGTAATAATGAGTGGCGCAACCTTGCGGCCATTAGGCCCAATGGTCGAATCAATCTGGGCTAGCAGACCTTCAATAACCAGTTCCACGAAGTTCTGCCAGCCGCAGGGTACAAGCGTCCAGCTTCTCCGGACCAGCAACGAACCAAAGACAAGAATAGCCATCGTCAGCCAAGTCATGTACAAAGTATCAATATTGAACGTCAATCCTGCCAGAACCGCCAGTTTATGCCCACCTATCTCAGCCCCGCCGTGGCCCATATTTTTTTACACCTCCTCATATCACGCTTTTTTGGCGTCCTCTATTTGCTTAAGAACAAGAAGCATCCCGTTTATGAACAGGATAACCGGCATAGTGAAAAATCCTGCTACAAATGCCAAAATGTCAACTTGCAAAAAATGACTGATGGCTACAAGGACCAAGACCATCGCTCCGAGACGAATAATCCAACCCCCCCGGATGTGTTCAATTGCTTGCTTCTTGGACAATACCTGGACATTCTCAACCTGGCGATAAAGATACAGAAAGTACATTGAGCCTGTTACTAATCCGATAAGTAATCCGGTCGTCGCCTGTAATGTGCAGTAAACATAAGCAAGCGGGCATAGGATTGTTCCAATAAGCGCAATTTGCGCCAACATAGTTCTGACTTTAAGCTCATAGTTTCTCATACATGCGGCCTTAGCCATCCCACCTTTTATTTTTTTCCCCCCTAGATGAATGACCCCTAAACCCAGTGCCGCTACCGTCCTAGTTCAATATATATGACACACAGTCATATATATGACTGTTTTTGTACTTGTACGGCTAAATTTATGACAATATGTCAGTAGAATATTTTCCAGTATTATGTAATAATGTTTTATGAGATATTCTAAAGGGGCCAGGAGGAATACTAATGAAGTTTGGTGATAAAGTACGATGCGTGCGCGAGAAATTTTCTCTAACTACCGAGCAACTAGCCAAACTGTTAAATGTAACTCAATCATATATATCGCATGTTGAAAACAACCGCCGCCAGCTAGGTAGAGACAAAATTGTGTTATTAGCCAGAGAGTTACACATCCCTGTCGAATTCTTTCTCCGCGATGATGTGGAAACATTAGAAGAAATTGAAATAAATGATAAGTTAAAATCAATGTTAACAGACGAAAGATATCTTAATTATTTCGTCATAGTGGACAAAGCAGTCGCAGCTCATATTAGCCCTGAGGAATTGGAACAGGCTATCGAGTTTATCAAAAGATACAAAAGAACACAGGGTTAATGAACCCTGTGTTCTTTAATGAAATCGCCCTCGTATTTCGGGTCAACTAAATAGATTCCGCATAGGTAGCACCATTTGACTTTCCCTAGCCACTCATATAATATGTATTTCGCCCGATAACTTTCCTGAGCCTTATCAAACTCATGCCGCGTGCGCGCATCCTTAAGACTGTTGCAATCTTGCATAACAGACACCTCCATACCCGTAAGACTTATCTGGTCTGAGGGACTTGGTCTGTTTCAAACCGGTTTTTCACTAATCTATATTCATATTGTCCATTTGTATGCATGTCTCTGTGTGAATTTGCCCAATATTTCGAATATGATTAGAACTATCCACTTCACTACAATACCCACTGAGCCTTCTATAATTAAAACTCAATAATCGAACCTGTTATTCCTATTAGAACATGCAGGATTTTGTACACCGATAAAGAAAATGTTAAGTACGTGAGTTCACAACTGGAAAACGAGGAGGGGTTCTTATGTTTGCACTTAACTTTATATCGTCACATAATGAAAAATTATTGATTGCTCGTCAAAAAAGCGCTACAATTCGTTTAGGAGATATACGGGATACTTATCCTGAAAATTCCATCGTCTGGATTACATTCGGAAGCAAATACGGCGCCAAGAAACAACTGTATAAAGCGATCATAGACAAAGCCCTCACCAAAAAATTTTGTGACCTGACTACCAAAGAATTGATTCATCAAAATCCTTCTATCACAACTGTAGACGAACTGATTCGAACATTCGAATCCATATATGAAAAACAAATCCATGCCGATGATACCGTTACAGTGATTCACTTTTCAGAAGTAGTGGAGTAATAAGCAAATACAGGCAGCAATCTTACCTGGTATAGTAACATGAGCTTCAAATGAAAAACCAACAGCATATTTAGATTATTCGGACTGGTACAGGGAAATACTTTACATATGGAGGTGATTATATGGGTAAGATTTCTGATAAAAGCAGCTATAAGAATATGAAAACTGCAGTAAAAAGCTCCCAGTTTTTTATTGATAAACAAGCGGCAAAGAATTTAAAAGCTAAACAACAAAAGAGTGGTGCTACAGATAATAGTGAGTCATAGGCAACTTCACTGGTACAGTCCCAACTCGCCCTCACAGAGCCGCAAGATTTAAGTTTCTATGAATTTTCTCAAAAACCTGTTTAAAACGTAATGTTTTGGACGGGTTTTTATTGTTTAAATATAAACCAATATTTTTATAGCTTACTAGCAATTTCTTTGGTTTATCAGCAACTCACATCTACGTTAACATGCAAAATGGTTCTGCCCAATAGGCGAGAACCCATTAGAATTATGATAAACGGATAATGGTAAGAGTAGCCCCTACCCCCGGTGGAAAACCGACTGTGATACCTAAGATACCAGAATTAATTATATGGATACCAGATGTGGCAGGCCGGTGAAGCACAATTTGAAAGTATCCCCGGTGTGCAAGCGGCCGCCATAATGCTACGATCTAATGGCTAAATGGTATGCAAAATTCCATAGGCACATTAAGGCAACTTACATACAAAAAAGACCCCCGAGATATCCTCGAGAGCCTTGATTCCCTGGAGCCGATAGCAGGATTTGAACCTGTGACCCACGCTTTACGAAAGCGTACAATATCATTTTAGCCTACTCCTGCAACAATGTCAAGAATCGGCTGATTCCATCAGGATTGCTCTATTGACCAGCTCATTTCCCCGATTTGATTGATCAGTGCCCCTAAGCTCACCCCATCACTAAATAGATCAGCCACAACACAGCCATCAATCTTGCGATTATCAACCATTCCCCGCATAATCTTTTCAATATCCTGTACCGTGAGCGGCCCCCGGTAAGGACGATTCTCGCTTAATGCAACAAAAACATCGGCAACACTGACCATCCTGGAGCCTAACCGCAATGAATCCCCCGGCACACGAAAGGGATAACCTGAACCATCCAGAGTTTCATGGTGAAAAGCCGCCCATTCGGCAACTGTAGAAAAGCCGTCGATTTGTTCAAGTATCCGGTATGTATAGTAGGGGTGCTGCTTGATAATTGAGAACTCTCTCTCGGTAAGCTTCCCGGACTTTTCCAGTACATCATTAGGGATCGATAGTTTGCCTAAATCATGGAATAAACCCGCAATTTTCATCAACTTTACTTCTTCCAGGCTATAGCCTTTAGCTTTTGCCAGGAAAGCCGATACCATGGCAACACTCCGGGAATGCATGCCTGTAAAGCGGCTAGTCCGGTCAATGATAGTCGCAAAAATTTCACCAATATTGACAATATCATCAATATTAAACACCATGCGGCCATATGCATCAATCTGTCTAAAGAAATTCTGATAATAGTGGGGATTGGTTAAATCAAGCCAAAAACTCTCCTGGCGGGCAAATTCATGCAATGCTTTGACCAAATTGGGATCAAAGTAGCTGCCACTTAGGTCTCTAATTGCGGATAGAATATCAGGACGCTGCTCAAATATGTAGACTTTATCCCGCAGCAGTATTTCTAAACGGTCTGCTAGGTTTATTATCCGGCTGGTTATCGGAATATCCTTGCCAGCAAGTCCGTACGGATTAGAACCATCCCAATTATCATGATGGTGCCGGATGCTCTCCGCCAGCATACTAAACTGTGGTGAATCTTTTAGTAACTGGTAGCCGGCTTCTGCGTGCTGATGAATATCATCGCCAACCTTAAAGGTATGCAGTTTCTTTTTCTCCGACCAGTTGGAAGCAGCACCAATATCATGTAATAATGAGGCATATACAAGTATCTGTCGCTGCGAATCATCTAACTTAATCTGTTCGGCAATCCGGTTGGCGATAAGCGCCGTCCGCCAATGGTGCCGGGACAAACCATCTGTTGACAACTCCAACGCAATGGATAAGGCACTCACTAGATTACTAGGGTGGATATTAAATAACATATGCTCCGCTCCCTATATATAAAAAACTACCTCGGCAATAAACTCCCCTAACATTGCCGAGGAATAACAGCTCTGGACTCATTTATATTTATACTCATCTGCCTTTAGATATGTGCTCGGCGATCAGACAACTCGGCCTGCTTAGCAGAGTTAAACCGGTCTTCTGTACTGAGATAACCGGTAATCCGGCGCACCCGCTTAATGGGTGAACGCTCGACCGCTTTGACAACAATCTCCTCACCCTCTACTTTTAATTGTACCTCTGCCAGCTCTTTACCCTTCCGGTTCCATAACTGGATTTCTTCCTCAAGAATAGACCGAATTTCTTCTTCAGTA
>JAQSXM010000011.1 GCA_029256645.1 Sporomusa sp.
CCGCCAGCAACAACTTGCCAGGGCACCGGCAAATTGTAGCCTGACAGCAGGCTACTTACAGTTTCGGTTTCTGCGACCGCTGCAGTTATAATTAAGCTGTTGACATCTTGTACTGCGCAAGCCGCTAGTACCGTATGTACCAGTACTGTTTTATCTAAAAGCGGGATAAATACTTTATTGATCCCGCTTCCCATTCTTTTTCCTTGTCCAGCAGCTGCAATAATAATACAAACCATAAATTCTCCCCTTCGCAAGAAAACCTGACTTCTGTCAAATCCTATACTCCACAGTAAAAACTAGATTTCTTATCCTTAGATTTAAGTATAATTAAAACCTATAATAATCCTATAGGGCAAAAAGCCTTCAAGCCACAAGGCTTGAAGGCTTTCTTACATCGCTACTTTGGGTTTGGCGAAAATCATCCGCCCGGCGGCAGTCTGTAACACTGAAGTAACTAAAACTCCGACTGTTTCCCCAATGTGTTTTTTACCACCATCAACCACAATCATAGTTCCATCGTCAAGATACGCTACCCCTTGGCCAAATTCTTTACCATCTTTAACAACATGCACTACCATTTCTTCCCCTGGCAGTACTACAGGTTTGACAGCATTGGACAGTTCGTTAATATTGAGAACAGATACCCCTTGAAGTTCTGCTACTTTATTAAGATTATAATCATTTGTTATAATTTTGGCTTTGAGCAATTGCCCCAGCTTAATCAGTTTGGAGTCAACCTCAGCAATATCATCAAAATCACGATTGTCGATATGAACATTTAATTCAAGCTCTTTTTGCATGCGGTTTAAAATATCTAAGCCGCGCCTACCACGATTACGTTTCAAAAGATCAGACGAATCGGCAATATGCTGCAGTTCTTCCAAAACAAACACGGGAATTATGAGTAGCCCTTCAATAAAACCGCTTTTGCAAATATCTGCTATCCGTCCATCGATTATAACACTGGTATCAAGTATCTTTGCCGGGCAGATATTAGTGTTCTTATCTTTGGTACGATCTTTACCATCCCGGTTAAGCCACGGCAATGTAGGCAACGCTGAGAACATGCTGAATAACTCTTCACGTTTCTTAATCGCGACATTAATCCCTAAATACCCTAAGATAATACTTAACAACAACGGGACATATTTCCCGACAATCGGGATAGGTAAAAAAGCCGAGCCAAGCAAATTAGAAATTATTAGTCCAATGGCTAAACCCAACACACCTGCCAGCACATCATATCCTGGCATTTTGTTTAAGCGTAACTCAACCCAGTAAGTGAAGTTCCAAAGTTGCTTAATAAAGAATGGTGCTATTAGAAAGCCAACTATGCCTCCTACAATTCCCCCAAAAACAAATGAGAGTATAGTAGTCATGGTAACACCAAACACGCCAATGCTTAAAAATTCTTCACTAACCACAACAGCCAACAGAGGAATAATCCTGTCGGTTATCATTAGGCCACCAATAGCCGCCAATATGGTAATAAGTATTCTAAGTGTTTTGTCAATCACGGCTTCTACCTCCTTTCTATAATAATTTAATCCAGAAACTGGAAATATAATTTAATTATACCCAGCTTTGAATAAAAAAATACGTCAAGACTTCAAAAGATCTTGGCTGTAGTAGGTTATAGTATAGCATACAGATTCCGCTTTTGTCAAAATTTTATATTTTAGCATGTATATAGAATCCTGTCAATAAGCCATTTCTAATTATTCTTGGGCGGTTTTAAGCCTATACATTGACAACTATAGAGAGCAGTTTATATAATAAAAGGCAAAGCGAGGTGTAGCTAACGTGCATGATAATAAATGTTGTTTAGACTTTCAGTCTATTGCAGATGAATACTTAATCCGCCACCGCAGCATACTGGATGTGTTAACAAAATATCAGGAAACCTCTGCCAGAGTAAACAGGGCTATAGCGAAGGCAGTTACCGGTTGCGGCTGCATTCAGGTTTCGGCTGTCCGGCAATCTGCTCCAGAAGACGCTGCCTATAGCGATCTAAAAGATCACATGTCCTCACACCTGGTTGGTGAAACCTGTCCGCAGTGCCGGGAAGTAATCGCCAATGAGCTTGGTCACAGCCTGTTTTATCTGGCTGCTTTGTGCAATCTAACCGGCGTGTCTCTGCATGAAGTTATGCAGCAGGAATACAACAATGTAAAAACGTTAGGCGTATTCCATCTTACCTAATTACTTACATACTACACAGCCTTATCCAGGCTGTGCTTTTTTTTATCCTTTTCTCAGTAATTACATAAACATTCTGTCAAGGGGAATGATACTGATAAAAGGGGGGTAAATATGTGTTATTTATTGCGAATTACGCTAACTATACTGACAGTATTAAGCCTTAGCACACTACCAACTATGGCAGCCCTACCCGAATCAATCAACTCGGCAGAGGGCGGTGAATTGCTCTCCGGCTATTTTACAGTGATTGACGATAAGGGCATTATTGTTCTCCAGACTGGTCATGAAGTTCATCCAGGTGACGAATATATCGGCGAAGACGATGTATTGTATGAAATTACTACGGTTGAAGGCACACTGGCTCACTGCCGGGCGATGGAGAAAATATCAACGCAAGCTCCGGACAATGCCATTTTTGTTCAGGCAGCACCGCCTGATGTACCCAAACCCAAGATTGCCATTTACCACACCCACACTGACGAATCATATATTCCCAACGACGGCACCCCGACCGAAAAGGGAAAAGGTTCGATTATGCTGGTCGGCGATGCTTTTGAAAAGAGATTGACTGAACTGGGCTATCAGGTTGAACACTCAAAAACCCTGCACGACCCTCATGATGCTAATGCCTACCATCGCTCCCGCCGTACAGCGATGAAACTCTTACAGGCACAACCTATCGCTATTTTTGATATTCACCGCGATAGCGCTCCATTTAAGGAATACAACGTTACCATTCATGGAAAACAGGCCACTAAGCTACTGCTTGTGGTAGGTCGCCAAAATCAAAATCGCAAAACTACTTTAGATTACGCCCGTAGCATTAAAAGGGCAACTGATGCCAAATATCGCGGGCTTATCCGTGGTATTTTCATCGCTCACGGCAATTACAACCAGGATTTAAGCCCCAGGGCTTTATTGGTGGAGGTTGGAACCCAATATAATAACCGTGAAGCTGCAGAACGCAGCATAACCCTATTTGCTGATGTTGTTCCGTTCTTCCTGGGTACCGGCGGCAATAATGGCGGTGTTGCTCAGGCTAGCCCGACTGGCACATATACCGATACAGGCGGCGGTGATGACACAGGCAGCGGCGCTTATGCCCCCCTAGACACGGCCCCCGGTTATGATATATTAGGGCTGACACTTGCAGTTGTTGGTGGTGCAGTCGCCTTCCTGTTCCTTAGCACAGGCAGTTGGCAGGAGGCCAAAAGAAAACTCAAGAATTTTGTCAAATATGAATTTACAAACTTCTTTGGGCCACGTAAGAAGCGTAAGGATTAGGGGGCTGACGTTTTGAAATTAAGCCGCATGGGCAAATTGTTCAGCATCCTTGCGCTACTTGCTGTTGTGACAGTGGGAGTGCTCCACTATGTTCCCCTTAACATCTTTTCTGTTCAACAAAAGCCTGAACAGACTCCCCAAAAAGTTTATGATTACTATAACATTATCGAAGAAGATACTGGAGAAATCCTTATGTACGTGCCACTGGTCGTCAGCGTCGGCGATGAGCTAATCAGTGAGAATAACAAGCGCTACAAAATTGTCAAAGTAGAAGAAAACCAGGCTTATGCCCGGTTTGTTGAAAACTTGAACTTAGAGCTATACAAAGATAACGGTCGAAAATAGCACAAAGCTAAGGCTGGTTTATAGTGTCCAGATGCTAGGCGCGATGAGCATGCGAACGTAGTCGTACTGGGAAGTACGTCGGAGAGAGCACGCGCAAGAGCAAGTGCGCAGTTCTTGGCTATTTAGCGCCTTAGAAATGCGGCCTGCCCCTTGCGGGTGCAACGCAGATGGGCGCTAGAAACTTGCTATTATACATGACGGTCAAGGAAGGCTTGCTCACGCACCCTCTTTAGGCCGTCCTTTATTGCCTTGGCCCGTACCTCACCAATACCCTCCACCTCATCCAATTCTGCAATACTCGCATTATAAATGTGATGCAAAGTTTTAAAATGCGACACAAGTTTTTCCCCTACTAATAAAGGCAGGCGGGAGATTTGTCTAAGCACCCGGTAACCACGCGGCACAACCGGGATATCCATGGCGTTGGCACTGACACCATAGCCTAACATCCGGCATATGGTAAACGGGTCAAGATTCTCTTCAGGCAATGCAGCAATCTGTTCCTGTATTGTCTCATACCCTTTAAGATCACTGGTATTGCAATAATCTTTAATTAAGAGCGCAGCAGCATCAACCTCGGAATCAAGTTCTTCCATTTGCATACTGACAAGCCGGCCCTCTGTTCCCAATTCAATTACATTACGTTCGATTTCCTTGGCGATACGGTTGACCTGCTCAGCCCTGATAAGGACCAGGGCTACATCATACAAAGTAACCAAATCTTCAAATTCAAGCGCACTCAGATTTGTTAAGCCCTTATCAAGCACCTTCTTATACTTTTCCAAGGTCTGCAACGCTTGGTTAGCCCTGTTTAATATCACAGGAATATCTTTTAGCGTATATCTGAGACAACCAAGATACACAGTAATAATGTTCCTGCGCTGCGAGATGGCTACAACTAGTGCACTAGTCTGCTTGGCTGCCCGTTCTGCTGTACGATGCCGAGTCCCGGTTTCTGCAGTCAAAATGCTAGGGTCTGGCGTTAGCTGCGCATTGGCAAACATAATTCTTTTACCATCATTTGATAAAACTATGGCGCCGTCCATTTTAGCCAGTTCATAGAAACCAGCTGGTGTAAACTCAGAATTGAGTTCAAAACCGCCATCAACAATATCAAGCGAGGTCGGGCTATCCCCCACCAAGACCAGTGCTCCCATCTTGGCCCTAAGAACATTCTCCAGACCGTCTCTGAGAGTGGTACCAGGCGCAAGTGTCTTTATTGTTTTAACAAAACGGGCGTCCCATAGCCGTTCAGAACGCTCTTCGCGAATTTTAATCATTATAATACCGCCTCCATGGCCGCTGACACTAGCTGCGCCAATACATTTTGCGACAATCTGCCGCACAATTACTTTTCGGTGTAAAATTATTAATTATTGCTTATTATTCCCAGTCATTCAGGCCTTATATCACATCATTTATAATCTTTTATAATTACCATTATATAACATGGTTTTTGATTCATACAAGCTGTGTTTCGCTCCAGTAAACAAATAACTCGCATGGTATTATCACATGCGAGTTATTTCTATAATACCTAGTTAACATCAGGCAATGAGCGATGAGCCATTCCAACAGCCACTTCGTTTAAATGAAGAACACCAACACCAAAATAAATGGCCACACAAAGGTGTTCGCCGCAGCGGGCAAGACCAATTTTACCGCCTACATTAAGCCCTGATGCTTTTGGCGTAATCTGTACCAGGGCGTCATGAGCCGCACCTGCAACAGCCCCCTCGCCCACATGGTTAGCATTGACCAACCCCTGCCTCTGGGCGGCAACGATTGCCCGTTCAATGATCTTCTTTACCGATACTAGATACTCACCACCAAAATCTACCGCAGTAACAGTGATGCCACGGCTGCTTAAACGCTGCTTCAGGTTCTGTTCATCCTGACGGTCTTCACTGATCGCCATAGCCAGTGCTGCCCGACCAACATCAACACTTGTCATTTCCAATCACACCGCCCCCGGTTTCATTTACTGTTATATCATCAAGCACAATACGTTCTTTATCAACTAAGGCAACAAGCAAGAAGGTTACTAGACATACCAGCCATTCCATATAGATCGGATGAGCAAAAACCTGGGCCGGTGGATATACCTGCCAGACAAACAAGGTCAGCATCCCTGCTAACGTGGTATAAAAAGCTGAATTCCTCCGGCAGAGGCTTGGAACAAATATAGTAAATAAAAAGACCAATGTAAAAGCCGTTGTAAGACTTAAACCAATCAACAGCGTCTTCACAATGCCTACAGCATTAAAGGCCAGCCATAAAGTAACAATACCTAATCCAAGAATTGCGTAGCGATTTACCAATGTATACCGCTGATCACTAATATTGGGGTTAATAAAACGTTTATAAATGTCCTGTGAGAATAGTGTCCCTGCACCGAGTAAGATATGACATGCTGTAGACACATCCGCAGCCCATAGTGCAGCAAGTGTTAACCCCGAGATAACAGGGTCTAAACCCATAATCATTTGCGGAAGCGCCATGGTTGCTTTAATATCCGGATATGCCGCACGGGCGGCTACCCCCATTATTGCACATAAAAAGCCTACCGGGAAAATAAGTAATGCGCCCCACAGGAATCCTTTTTTAGCTGCTGCACCATCTACAGCTGAACAAGCCACCTGGACCGGCCCTTGGGCAGTAATCGTTTGCGTCATCATTACCGCAAACCAGCCCACAATAGTAGCCAAACCCAGGCCGCCAAGCGGACTAAACCAATCGATATTGGAGGGCAAAGATGCCGCAATTGCAGTTAGTCCACCTTGATTAGACACAATAGTTACCGTACTAATCAAAACCCCAATATAAATAAGTGTTACGCTAAGAATATTTGACAAGCCTGAAGACCATAATCCACCGATAATGGTAGTACCAATAAAAACAATTGCACTCGTCACCATGCCGCCTTGAAAGGAGAAGATATCAGGAAGCAGCGAGGATAAAATCGCACCACCAGCGAGATACTGCAATGATGTTATGACCATTTGAATAGTAATCAGGCCTATAACACTAATTACCCGGCCTTTTTTATCATAATAACGTTCAAAAAATTCCGGTATCGTGGTGCACTGCATCTCACGATACTTACCGGCTGCAACCATTGCCATTAAGACGGCTCCTGCTGCCCAGGCTACGTTATACCAGCCAGCTGCAATACCTGACTGAAAAGCATTCTCGGCAACACCGATAGTCGATGCGGCTCCTACAGCCGTTCCGGCAATATTTGTCGCTACCAGCAGAGTTGTTAGTTTGCGTCCGGCAAATAAAAAACCGGCACTGCTTTCAGTCCTCCTCTTTACATAGAGACTAATACCAAACAATACTAAAATATAGAGGACCACGATAACCAATTGAATACTCATTTCATCCATCCTACCCTTCTACATCTATATGATGGCGGCAAAAAACAAAAAAGCACCCCTACAGAGTGCTGCTGTTCATTTACCTTCCGGCCATCCTGCTAGAAAATCTGAAACCTACAGCACTTCAACCCTACACGTTTATGTTACCAACGGTAGTGGCAACTGTCAACCTGATTTCATTGAACAGCCTGTAGATATTAAAAAAAGCTGGCACAGAAAATCAAAGAGTTAAGCCTAATCGCTTACCTTTTATTTTCTGTGCCAGCGAGAACATATCAATCCATAATCTTAAAAATTAAGCACTGATCCCAGGAGAAGACGATTGATCATCAGCTAGTTCAGCTTCGGTTATACTTGCACTGACTAGTTTAGAAATAACTAAATCACCTGATACATTTAAGGTTGTTCTGCACATATCCAGGAAACGGTCAACACCCAGGATTAAGCCGATTCCTTCGGCAGGTATACCTACTTGCGTCAGCAATACCACAATCAACGGTAATGATCCACCCGGGACACCAGCGGTTCCGACACCAGCCAAAATAGACATCAGCACAACAAGAACCTGACTTTGGAGTGATAAATCGATACCATAAACCTGTGCCAGAAATAAAACGGTAACACCTTCAAACAGTGCAGTGCCATTTTGATTGGCAGATGCCCCGATCGTGAGCACAAATCTAGATATTTTAGGCGGAAGCTTAAGTACTTGTTCAGAAACTTCCAAGGCCACCGGCAAGGTTGCATTAGAGGATGCCGTAGAAAAAGCATAGACATAAACCTCTTTGCAGGCTTTAAAAAACGCCCAGGGTGAGGTCTTGCCCACAGTCTTCAGGAAGAAAGCGTAAACGACAAATTGTTGAATCAAAAGACCGGCAATTACGATAAGGGCATAGAACGCAACATTCTGGAGGAATCCGGCCCCCAGTTTGTATGCAGTGTTGAACACGATACCAAAGATACCATAGGGAGCTAGTTTCATAGCAAAATCTATGACCTTCAATGAGGCATCAAAAATTGTGCTCAAAACCTGAATGAGAGGATTTGTTTTGGCATCTTTAACAGTTAAACTTAGGGCATAACCAAATATCAGGGCAAAGAACATCAGTGCAATGATCTCTCCCTGGAAAGCTCTGACGGCAGAATCCAGCGGATTTTGGGGCAGCAATTCCACAAAGAACTGGTACCAAGGTTTTCCCTGCACCGCCTGAACATTCTTTTGAATAGCTATTACCGATTGATTGGCAGAAAGAGCAGCTTTATCAAAATCCATGCCCGCACCAGGCTGCAAAATTCCAGTCAGGGCAATCGCGATAATTACTGCTAATGCACTTAAGATTAATGTGTACGCAATGGACTTGGTTGCAACTTTGCCTAAACCACGGCCCACCCCCAGCTCAAAAACACCTAAAATTAGTGCAGAAACAAGCAAGGGAATAACAACCATGAAAATCATTCTGAGGAAGATCGTGCCAACAAGGGTAAATACCTCTGTGATGAACTGCATAAATGGATAAGCTTTTACTGGTAATACATAATAGGCAAATAATCCTCCAACAACCCCTAAAATAAATCCTAATAGTAGTTTTTGATGTTGCTTCATAAATACGCCTCCTATCCACTATTTACTTAGACTGGTATGCCTGATCTGTGCTTAACTCATGTGCCTCCTTTCAGTCGGTATGATTATCCACTATCAAGAGACATATTACCTTAGCTACATACCCGGGAATAATAGTGACGTAATTTATAGTACAAGTAGGTGTAATATGGTACATTTTTAATATTAATTGTTTTTCCATCAATTTACAAGAGCAAATAGATTTTATTTCAAATTAACCCAATATCTCCCTATTAAGTGACAAGCTCTTGAGACAATAGCTCAAGAGCTTGTTATTAATCTAATGCAATCTCTAAACACTCCACAACCGTTCCAACACCAGCCAATTGTATAGATGGCTTAATAGAAAGCCCCTTCAGATTACCCTTGGGCAGAATGACCCGCGTAAATCCCATACGTTCAGCTTCACGAATCCGCATTTCAATCTGAGTAATTGCCCGCACTTCACCAGCTAAACCAACTTCGCCGATTACAACAGTCCCGCTACTGGTATTACAGTTCCGGTAGCTTGAAACCAGCGCAACAACTAAGGCCAAGTCCATTGCCGGCTCATCTACCTTAATACCACCCGCAACCTTTACAAAAACATCACTGCCACCGATCATAACACCAACCCGTTTCTCCAAAACGGCTAACAGCAGTTGAATTCGCTTAATATCAACACTATCTGAGGTTCGGCGCGGTGGCGCAAAGGGTGATGAGCTGACAAGCGCCTGGATCTCCACTAAAAGCGGCCTGGTTCCTTCCATCGTTGGGATAACAACACTACCGGGTACATCCAGTGGCCGTTCTGATAAGAATATCTTAGACGCATCAGGAACATCTATAAGTCCTTCATTGCGCATCTCAAATAACCCAATCTCATTAGTACTGCCGAAACGATTCTTAATTGCCCTTAATACCCGGTATTGTGCATTTCTCTCGCCCTCGAAATAAAGAACAGTGTCAACGATGTGTTCCAGGGCACGCGGTCCGGCAAGAGTACCATCCTTAAGAACATGACCGATAAGGATTACAGCTATTGACCGTGTCTTAGCAAGCCTTAGCAGTTGAACGGCACATTCTCTAACCTGGCTGATACTTCCCGGGGCGCTCTGAATATCTGCTTTAAAAACAGTTTGAATTGAATCAATAACCAGCAAAGCCGGGTTTAACCTCTCTGCTTGCTGTTGGATAGTATCAAGATTTGTTTCACTAAGAATAAACAGATGTTCTTCGATAGCGTCAAGGCGGTTAGCCCTCATTTTAACCTGTTTGGGACTTTCTTCGCCAGTAACATATAGCACCTTGCCATATTGCTTAGCAATATTAGCACAAATCTTGAGGGTCAGACTAGACTTCCCAACACCTGGATCCCCCACGATAATCGAAAGTGATCCGGGAAGAAGCCCAAATCCGAGAACCCGGTCAAACTCCTCTGAGCCAGTACTAAAACGTGGGGCTTCCTCAATCTCAACCTCAGCAATAGGCATTGCGTCCTGCCCGCTTGATAACCCAAGAGACAAGCCGCCCGGCTTTGAAGTCAACTCTTTGTGCACAGGTTCTTCAACCATTGTGTTCCAAGCACCACAGCCCTGGCATCTGCCTACCCATTTCGAGGTTTCAAAGCCACACTCCTGACAAAAAAACGCTGTACCTTTTTTTTTACTCACCTATATACCGTCCAATCTCGTAGGCCGACCTACATATAGTCATATCATCATAACGCGAAAAAGCACTCAACGTGAGTGCTTTTTCGCGTTTGTTACTTTAGTTTCCTGCTTATCAGGACTTTTTTGCAAATTTTAATTTACCAGTGTCATCGGTATCAACAAAGACAGTATCACCGCCTGTTACCGATTGCCGGATAATCATCTCCGAAACCTCATCTTCAATCATCTTTTGAATAGCACGCCGGAGTGGACGGGCACCAAAGGCGTGGTCACGGCCTTCTTTTAGCAGTTCGCTCTTAGCAGCATCAGTCAATTCCATATTTAGGTCAGCATCGGTAAGCCGCTTGGTTACCTCTTGCAGCATAATCTCAACAATTTGTTTCAAATCTTCATCTGTCAGGCTGCTAAATACTATAATCTCATCAATCCGATTCAAAAACTCTGGTCTAAATATCCGTTTAACCTCATCTAAAACCCGGCTCTTAGCCGCTTCCCCGTCATTGGCATTAGCCCGTTCTTCAGACAAAAATCCCAGCCCGGCAGCATCCCTTTTCAAATGCTGTGACCCGACATTAGAGGTCATAATAATAACCGTGTTTTTAAAATCAACTGTCCGCCCCTGGCTGTCGGTTAACCTGCCGTCTTCCAGAACCTGCAACAACATGTTGAAGACATCATAATGGGCCTTTTCAATTTCGTCCAATAGAATAACCGAGAACGGTTTACGGCGTACAGCGTCGGTCAACTGGCCGCCTTCCTCATACCCCACGTAGCCGGGAGGCGCACCTACCAGGCGGGATACGGTGTGCTTCTCCATGTATTCGGACATATCAAGGCGGATCATCGCTGTCTCATCACCAAATAATGCTTCGGCCAAAGCCCGTGATAATTCTGTTTTGCCGACACCTGTCGGCCCCAGGAATAAGAAGGATCCAATCGGCCGTTTAGGGTCTTTCAGGCCAGCGCGGGCCCGCCGTACAGCACGAGCCACCGCCTGAACAGCCTGATGCTGCCCAATGACCCGGGTGTGTAAAATATCTTCCATCTTTAAGAGCCGCTCAGACTCTTCTTCAGCCAGTTTTTTGAGCGGAATACGTGTCCAGGTTGATACAACATGAGCGATATCCTCAGCAGTAACAACAATCCGCTCACTGCCGCGCTGCTTCCAGGATTTCTGCTTATTCTCAAGTTCTTCACGAATTTGCTGCTCCATATCCCGAAGCTTAGCCGCCCGCTCAAACTCCTGGGAGGCAATGGCAGCCTCTTTTTCTGTCCGGGCCTGTTCCAGCCGCTGCTCAATCTCTTTAACATCAGGCGGTACCGCAAAAGCCTGCAAGCGTACCCGGGATGCGGCCTCATCCATTAAATCGATGGCCTTATCAGGCAAAAATCTGTCAGAGATGTAGCGGTGAGACAGTTTAACAGCCGCGTCAATGGCTTCATCGGTAATCTGCGCCCTGTGAAAAGCCTCATATTTATCCCTGATGCCTCGCAAAATATCGACTGCATCTTCAACGCTGGGCTCCCCAACCGTGATGGGTTGGAAGCGCCGCTCAAGCGCGGCATCTTTTTCAATGTATTTTTTATATTCGTTGAGCGTTGTTGCGCCAATGACCTGCAATTCACCTCTGGCTAAAGAGGGTTTTAAAATATTAGCCGCATCAATGGCCCCCTCGGCGGCACCAGCGCCAATGAGCGTATGCAGTTCATCAATAAATAATATAACCTTGCCGGATTCCCGGATCTCATCCATCACTTTTTTCAGGCGTTCTTCAAACTCACCGCGATATTTAGTCCCGGCGACCATCGACGCCATATTAAGTGAAACAACACGCTTGTTGCGTAGTATTTCCGGTACCTGCCCCTCAACGATTCGTTTAGCTAACCCTTCAGCAATCGCTGTTTTGCCGACACCCGGCTCACCGATCAACACCGGGTTATTTTTGGTACGCCGTAAGAGAATTTGAATGACCCGCTCTATTTCAGCAGCCCGGCCTATCACCGGGTCAATTTTCCCTTCCTGAGACATCTTATTCAAGTCACGGCCAAACTCATCTAAAAGCGGTGTTGTACTCCCTGCCGGCCGTTCAGTACCGGGCGCCTTGGGCTGAGGACTTTGCCCTGACATCGAATAACCGCCCAGCATTTCAATAACGCGCTGACGCATGAGATTAACATCTACACCCATGCCTGACAATACTTGAGCAGCAATGCCTTCACCCTCCCTCACCAGCCCCAGGAGAATATGTTCAGTACCTACATAATTATGTCCCAAACGCAGGGCTTCTTCCATGGCCAGTTCAATGATCTTTTTGGCCCGGGGAGTGTAACCAATATCAGTACTCTGATCCTGGCCCTGACCGAGTATACTTTCTACTTGCGCCCGAACAGACTCTACGTCCAAGTTCAGCGAAGCCAGTGCCTTGGCAGCTATCCCTTCACCTTCCCGAAATAGCCCTAACAGCAGATGCTCTGTACCGATATACCCATGACCATATCTGGCTGCCTCCTGCTGCGCTAAAATTAAAACTTTCCGCGCACGATCAGTAAATCTATTAAACATTGTTACAACCCCCCTTAAGTTTGCGACGAATTAATTTAGCCCGCAATGCATTGCGTTCAGACTGATTTAAAGCTGTCTCCCCTACTAAATTCTGTAAGAAATTTGGTCGGGTTGTTACTAAAAGCTCGTTGAATACCTCTGGCGGCGCTTCATCAATGATGCCAAGATCGATCCCCAGCCGGACTTCACTTAAAAGTGCCAAAGCCTCCTGTGAGGAAATGCGCTGCGCATAGCGGAGTACACCATACGCCCGCCATACCCGGTCTGACAAAGCATCTCCTGAATCATTATCCAACAGGCTTCTGGCTGTACGCTCTTTATCAACCACTTGTTTGACCACACCGCTCAGGTTATTTATAATATCCTGTTCGGTTCGGCCCAAAGTAATCTGGTTTGATATCTGAAATATATTGCCGGCGGCCTCAGTACCTTCACCATATAAGCCGCGCACTGCCAATCCTAACTGGGTGGCAACAGCCATAATTCTCCCTACCTGCTTCGTGAGTGCCAACGCCGGTAAATGAACCATAACCGAGGCCCTTAAGCCTGTGCCCATATTTGTCGGACAAGCAGTCAGATAACCGATATGTTCCATAAACGCCAAATCATGCTTGGCTTCGATCACATCATCGACAGTGTTAGCTTTATTAAAAGCGTCCGTCAGGTTGAGGCCCGATTCTAAACACTGCAGGCGCAGGTGATCCTCTTCATTAACCATAATACTTACACCGGCGTCATCGCGCACAATAAGTGCCCTGTTTTCTGGTTCTGCCGCATGAGTAGGGCTAATGATGTGCTTCTCAACCAACACATACCGGTCTAAGGGCGCTAAATGCTCTAGTTCAATAAACGCGTACTCATGTCCGTCTTCAGCCTTAAGTGCTGCAGAAACATCTTTAAACTCAGCCATGATTTCACCAAGTATAGCAGCCGAAGCGCGTCCTGGAAAGGGCTGGCACTTCAGATTGCGGGCCAAACGAACCCGGCTGGTAAGAACAATATCACCTTCCGGCCCTGTACCACTTAACCATGGCGTCAATGGCTGGTTGAGCAGACTCTTCAATATACTAGCCATCTGCCATTCCTCCTACGCCATCTGGATCGGCAAGCTGTTTTTCCAGTGCTCTTATCTCATCCCTGAGCTTGGCTGCAAGTTCATATTCTTCACGATTGACATGCTGCTCCAGCTCATGTCGCAGCCGTTTGATACGCTGCTCCACACCAAAACGGATACCGCCACGCTTAGGCGTTTTACCGGCATGGGCAGCAGTACCGTGAATACGCTTAAAAAGTGGTTCCAGCTGGCCGCTAAACGCCTGATAACAACCACTGCAGCCAAACTTACCACTGCGGGTAAACTCGCTGTAACTAAGGCCGCAATCAGCACAGACAGGTTCAAGTGCTTGCCGTGCAGTATCTGTCAGGGTATAATTAAACATTTCTTTCAGAAAATCATGAACAGAGAATTTACTGCCAAAGAGATTATTGATCCCTTTGCCCATAATCTCTCCTGATTTGTGTGCACACTGTTCACACAAATGTTTTTCCACCTTTTGCTGGTTGACAATTTTGGTAATGTGCACACAGGCGGGCTCTTTTTGACAATCGTCACATAACATTTTATTTGCCTCCGTACTCATCATTCATTCTGGGTAGCTAATGTCAGCAGAAGTGACTTTAAAAGTGGTATACGTTCTTTGGGTTCAAGCCGCTCATGCAGGATCGAAAAACATTTATAAATCAGCGCGGCTTCACGGCTTGTCATGAGATTATGGCTGCGCAGGTGGGTGACAATTGCTTTTAGATCAGCTAAACTCATGCTGTCATCCATCTGATTGGCAGCATCCTGATATACAAGTGTTTGTACCGGGATGCGGGCAATCCGGACAAAACCACCAGAACCGCGACGCGATTCGACGATAAACCCCCGCTCAATCGTAAAGCGGGTACTGAGTACATAGCTGATTTGGGAGGGCGCACAGTCAAGCTCTTCGGCCATTTCATTACGTCTCAAGATAATGATTTCATCTTGCTCGTGTGACATCTCACGCAAAATCCATTGTTCAATGATATCGGCTAGATTATTCAGGTCCCTCACCCCCTCTTTGACTTTATCTGATCTTTTGACTTTATTGTATTTTAATCTCATCTATATTGCAACAGACGCGATCTGGCAAAATCAGCCTTATGAGAGAAATTAATAATGATTATCTCTAAATATCTCACCTGATATAAGTATTGCTCAAGAATACTACTTATTCGACAACCTGAAGTACTAAGAATTTTAAATAATTGGTTTCAGGCGCTGCCGGCAGGATCGGATGGTCTTTGGCCTGCGTCCTATACTCCACTTCCCGGATAACCCGTTTAGCATCCCGCGCGGCATCAACAACAATCGCTTTAAACAGGTCACGGTCAATATGATACGAGCATGAGCAGGTAACGAGGAAACCACCTGGGCGCGTTAGCTTCAAACCACGCAGGTTTATCTCCTTATATCCTCTGGCGGCCCCCTCAATACTATTACGGCTTTTGGTAAAAGCCGGTGGATCAAGAATAACCACATCATATTGGCGGTGTTCTTCGGTTAATGACCGCAAAGCGTCAAAGGCATTTGCCACTTCAAAATTACACCGCTCACTGACACCATTGAGTTCAGCATTTTTCTTAGCCAGGCCAATGGCTTCTTCGGAGATATCAATTGAATGCAGGCTCTTGGCACCATACAGCGCGCTATGTACAGCAAATGATCCAGTATGGCAGAAGCAGTCTAATACCTCAGCATTTTTCACAATTTGCTCTAAAAAACGGCGGTTCTCACGCTGATCATAGAAAAAGCCGGTTTTTTGGCCTTTATCCACATCTGCATAAAACGGTATTCCATTCTCGTTAACAATAATTTGAGTCGAGAAATCTCCCCTTAAATACCCCTTGCGCATATCCAAACCTTCCAGTTTTCTGACAGGTACATCATTGCGCTCGTAGATGCCTTCTGGCGAAAATAATTCTTCCAGAACTGAGATAATTGTCTCTTTGTGAACATCAATCCCTAGTGCCAAAGTCTGTATAACTATATATTTTCCAAATTTGTCTACAATTAATGCCGGTAAAAAATCGGCTTCACCATACACCAGCCGACAATACTCGGGTTCAGATAAAAAGGTCTGGCGATAGCGCCAGGCAGTCTCAATGCGGCGTTTGAAAAACTCTCTATTGATGGGTTCTTGCTGACGCGACAGGATACGAATAATAATCTGCGAACGGGGATTAATATAGCCTCTACCAATAAACCGCTGCCGGGAATTGAACACATCAACAATATCACCAGGCTCAAATTCACCCTCAATATAGTCAAGCTCACTCTGAAATATCCAGGGATGGCCATTTTCGACCCGGTGCTGGGCACCTTTACGCAAAAATACTTTTGTTTTAATCTCCATTATTATGCCTCATTTCTTCATACGTTTCCGTTTCTTCCACCATTCACACATCATATATATGGCCGCTGCCGACATCAAAACGGCATTAACAAGCCTATATTCCCGGAACCAGTGATTATGCTCCCAATAGGATACTGGGCTTTCAACAGTTGAAAAAGCCAGTGGATACAAATAAAAATTAGAAAACGCGCCATGGGTTAAAGCGTCTATCAGGAGGTGTGTTCCCCAGCCAATAATGATTGCCTGGAATCTTTTGCAGCCAGGGATAAAACTTATTAATAGCGCACTAAACCAAATTGGCACCGAATGACCAATTAAATCAATCTTTACTACCCACGGGAAAATTGGCACAAGGCTCATAAGCACGCCGGGACTTAGACTGCCTAGTTCAGGCCAGGTTATATAGCCTTTAAACAATAACATAACCAAGAGCACTACGTAAATATAGTCAGGCAACATTGCCCCAAAAACAAACTGCCACACCTTGGGATGCTTCCTCGCAAAAAAATAAATCCAAAAACCATGATGGATAGTGTGCATTCTACCTCCTAAACTAATTTAGCTAGTAGTATTAGTTTGCTCCACCACAGCAACAGTATGTAGAAAGGCAGCGCTGGATAGCACTGCCTATTTGTCTAACTTTTTGCTAAAACTTTATTGGCAAACTCGCGGCCAAATTCAAAGCATTTGTTCAGTTCTTCATCATCAGGTACCCACTTTAGCGATACTCCCGGTTGTTCTATTGCTATCCCCGAGCTTTTTAGCATCTCTTCGATAGCATTCTGGGCGCCGCCGCCCCAGCCGTAAGCGCCGAATGCTGCGCCGATTTTTCCAGTCGGCCTAAGTCCTTTAAGGTATGTCATCAACGCTCCCATATTAGGCAACATACCATTATTCAGCGTAGAAGAGCCGATTAACAGTCCGCCTGCCTCCAGCATATCCCTGATAACCTCACTTCTGTCAGCTGTTGACATTTTATATAACTTGCCGGTAGCACCGGCAGCTGCTACACCCTCAAGAATCTGACGGGCCATTCGCTCTGTACTGCCCCACATACTATCATAAGCAATAATTATCTTTCCAGTAGTCTTCCCCTGTCCCCAGTCCTGATATTTAGCCATAATCTCAGGGATATGATTTCTCCACACTACCCCATGGCTAGGAGCAACAATTTTAACAGGCAGCTCCTTAAGCTTAGCTACAGCTTTTACCACCATCTTACCAAAAGGCAACAGAATATTAGCATAATACTTCTCAGCCTCAAACAATACTTGATGGAGATTATTTTCATCATCAAAACGTTTTGTTGTCGAAATATGCTGCCCAAAAGCATCGTTGGAAAATAACACTTGCTCGCCAGTCAAATAACTAATCATGGAGTCCGGCCAGTGCAGCATCGGCACAGGCACAAATTGGAGCTTATTGCGGCCAAGGTCCAACACATCACCCTCTTTTACTACCTGAAAATCATAATTTTGCTGATAATGCTTGATAATACCAGTACGGCCTTGTTCAGTTAACAAAACTTTAGCCTGTGGCGCCCTGGCCATCACTGCTGGCAAAGCACTCGAATGATCTGGTTCAATATGATTGGTTATAATATAGTCAATTTTAGCCGGATCAATAATCTGGCTGATACGGTCTAACAATTCCTGAGCGAAAGGGGCTTTGACAGTATCAATCAGACATACCTTTTCGTCAATAATAAGGTATGAATTATAGGTTACACCCTGTGGAGTCGTAAATCCGTGAAAATCCCGGAGATTCCAATCGACGGCACCAACATAGTAAACACTCTCTGATAGTCTAACATTATTCATTTTATCCCACTCCCTCTATATAATTTTTCTTTTTACCCTCATTTTAATAGTTTTTGTGCATTTGCTAACACTTTGTAGGCTTCACTCATTATGGCCTTGACAATAACATCAGCCGGTTCAATTCTTTGGAGTGGTAATAAGCTTTGCCCGGCCAGTACCGCTCCATGCTCAATATCTCCCTCAATGGCTGCCAACCGGTTGGTACCGGTAGCGAGCTTGTCCAACTCACTCTGTGGGGCACACCTGCGTTCCATAGCGAGATACTTATCAGTAAACCCATTTCTGATGCCACGTACGCCATGCCCTGAAACAAGGCCTGTTACAACACTATCTGTATCTACAGCAGTAAGCAGTCTTTGCTTAACATTAGGATGAACACCACATTCCTCGGCAATCAAGAATCTTGTCCCCATTTGAATTCCAGCGGCCCCCATCACCAGTGCGGCTGCCAGGCCACGGCCATCTGCAAAC
>JAQSXM010000360.1 GCA_029256645.1 Sporomusa sp.
AAAACAAGGAATAGAAGAAGCCGCCGATTGTATGAACAACTGGCGGCTTACATATAGGGATTAATTAATGGCTAAATCCATCGAGAATTCTTTTTTAAACCATTTACGGTGCTTTTCTATAGCTTTGCGTTCAATGTTCGCTTCATCTTCTGTGATGAGCATCAGGCGGGCCTTTTTATCCTGAACAGATGCTTCTACATTTGAGATAAGCTGCATTTGAGTGCTATCAAGACACTCGGCCAGACCTAAAATTAGGGCCAGCTTACGGGCCATATCCCAGTCATTTGCATCTAAAAACTCTGTGTACAAACGGTTGCGAGTAAACTTTGCAGATGGACCATTATGCCAGCCAGCAATAATTGCACACAGCATCTGTTCCCGGTGGGTGAGACCGAAGAGCCGCGCATTTTCTACTAAATAAGAACTATGGCGAGCATGATCATAATAGTTAATGGTAATTCCAATATCATGTAAAAGTGCTGCTACCTGAAGGAGTGTTTTCTCCCGTTCACCGTAATTATGCAGTTGCTCCCAGCCCGTATATAGGGCAACTGCTAATTTGGTTACATGCTCGGCATGATTAACATCGCCTTTGTAAAACATCAGCATATTGCGGGCACTGTGCAGCAATATATCAGGAATGATTTCTTCCTGGTGGTGTGATTGGCGATAATATTTAAAGAAGAGGCCTTCTCGCAGCCCGCAGCCGCTTGCAATCAGCTGAGTTCCTTTCGTAACGGAGAGAAGGCATTTTATAATTGTTGAACCAGCGATAATAATGTCAGCCCTCTCGCTGGAAAGGCCGGGGATTTTACGTCGCTGCTCAGCTGTTTTTTCTACCAGTATGCGCCACAACTCAGAAAAGGATAAGGGGCCCACTTTGTAATTATGTACCTTAGAGAAGGGGTAATTGCGAACTCGCTGATCCATTTTTGCGATGTTACGCATGGTTCCGCCAATGCCGATAAGCGGGATATTAAGCCTGTCCAGCCACGGAACCTGCTCAAGCTGTCGCATGATATAGTTATATAAATCGGTCAGTTGAGCTTCACTGACTTTGTTTTGTGTACCAAAGCGCTCGGTCATAGTAACAGCGCCAAAGGGCATACTAATTAGCTGTTCAATTTTTCGGTTACGGACAAGTGTTAGTTCGGTACTGGCGCCGCCTAAGTCAAAAATAAGTGCATCAGGGACGTCTAATGTGTTGAGCACTCCGATATACCCTAAACGGGCTTCTTCTTCACCACTGATTACCTGCAAGGGAATGCGGGTGTTGCGGTGAACCATTCGTAAAAAATCTGTTCCATTCTCTGAAGTGCGAACGGCAGCAGTTGTAACGGCAAGAATTTTATTCACTTCAAAAAGCTCACACATGTGAGTGAACATACGAAGTGTTGTAATTGCACGATTCATAGCAGCTTGCTCCAGGCGATTTGAATCGCTCATTCCCTCGCTTAAACGAATGGCCTCTTTTTGATGATAAACTAAATTATAAGAACCATTGTGGTAAATATGCATAACAATTAAGCGAGCTGAGTTAGAGCCTAAATCAATAATCGCGACTCGTTCTGTCATTAGATGCACCTCTGTTCATGAACTTATGAAATATTATATTTCGCTATCTTTTTTAAAATCCTTTTAAATCACATCTTACATTTTTTACACAAACTTAACAAAACATATCAACAAGAAACAGGGAATTTTCTGTTTTTATGTCGAATAGAATATAGACTACTAGTGGGCCGGAGGTATTTTCATGGGCAAAACTGATAATCCCGAAATATTTGGCGCCATCCATTTAGGATCAGAACAGGCAGGTATTCAAATTGTACAGTATAAAACACTGGCTGACGTCAAAGTGATCGATAAAGCCTTCCGGGAAGTCACTCTAGGGGAAGAAATTTTTAAAACCGGTAAAATTAGTTTTGGCACGCTTAATGAAATTTGTGAACTATTAAAGGGGTATCGGCGGATGCTTGCCGAGTATGGTGTGCGAGACTATCGATTATTTGCCACCACTGCTGTCCGGGAGGCGCGCAATCAGCGCTATATTGTTGATCAGATTCGCGTTAAAACCGGCTTTGAAGTAGAAGTTGTTGATATGCCGCGAGAAATATTTTATAAATATATTGCTCTGTTTAAGACATTACAGGAACAGCAGCTGATAGGGCACAAGGATGCTGTTCTTTTTGTAGATATTTCTTCCGGCGGTTTAGGGTTTACGCTGTATAAAAGCGGGTGTATTCAGTATCAGCAGAACATCCATATTGGCGCATTGCGCATTAAAGAAAGCTTTGACAAAAACCAACGTGAATCTGTGCAATTTCCCCAGGCCTTGGCGGAATATATTTTTAGTACAATCGAGCCGGTAAAAGTAGAGCTTGGCCGCCATAAAATTAAATATCTTGTACTGGCGGGCAATGAAACGAAACTGGTACTAAAGATATTGGGCCGCAGCGGTAATGATAGTCTGACAGTTATTGATCCTGAGGAGTTTACTGCCTGCGCTGAAAAACACCGGTTCTCTAATATTGCCCATTTGATGAGTGCCTATGATTTTACTGAGCACCGGGCTGAAATCGTGTTACCTACGATTATTTTATATCAGCAGATTTTAGCAGTGACTGAAGCAGGAAAAATTATCGTACCCAATACAGCATTTATCGATGGAGTTACCCTCCATCATGTAGCCGAACAGACGCAAGATAGCTTCGTTGACGTAGTTGAACAGCAGATCATTAGCCTGGCTCATATGTTAGGTAGAAAATATGCTTTTGATGCCGATCATGCGGCGATGGTAAGCGATGTGGCATTGAAAATATTTGATAGCATGACAAAGGCTCACGGCTTAGGTAAACGGGAGAGATTTTTACTTAAGATTGCCGGGATATTGCATGATATTGGGAAATACGTCAGCTTGCGGCGCCATTATTTTTATTCCTATCGGCTTCTTGTTTCTTCCGATATATTCGGCTTTTCCGATGAAGAGAAGCATATTATGGCTAATGTGGTTTACTATCATTCTAAAGGAACTCCTAATGATGCAGAGCCCAACTTTCAAGTGCTGCCGGAGCAGCATAAAACAGTCGTCTCTAAGCTGGTAGCGATGATGCGGCTGGCAGATGCGATTGATCGCAGCTATCGCCAGAAAATTACCAATTGCATTGTCAGCTTAAAAGGAGATGAATTAATTATCTCTTATAACAGTTTGGAAGATACATCGCTTGAGGAATGGACATTCGCCGACAAGGCTGATTTTTTTGAGGAAGTCTTTGGATTTCGTGCCCTATTGAAACGACAGGGGTAGGTGATAGCAATGTTTGATCAACACGAATTTTTTTTAAACCGTGAACTTAGCTGGCTGAAATTTAATAACCGTGTCTTACAAGAGGCGGACGATCAGAATAAACCGCTGCTGGACCGGCTGCGTTTTATTGCTATTGTCAGCTCTAATCTGGATGAGTTTTTCATGATCCGTGTTGCAGGCCTGAAGCATCAGAAAGAAAGCGGTATTAATAAAATGGATAATTCGGGACTGACGGTCCTGGAGCAGTTAGAGCGGATTTCTGGATTCAGCCATCAACAAGTGAAAGTGCAATACCGGTATCTCCAGAAGATACTAGCCTTACTGGAAGAACAGGATATTCAATTTTGTGATATACAGGATTTGACTGATAAGAATCGTGAATGGCTGTATGATTATTTTTTGAACACCATTTATCCTGTTACTACTCCTATGGCGGTAGATGCCAGCCATCCCTTTCCTTTTTTAGCCAGTCGCGGACTCAATCTTGCTGTTTTGCTGGAAATGGATAAAGGGGAAATAAAAACAGCTGTTATACCGGTACCGACTGTGTTACCTCGTATAGTAGAGATTCCCGGGCATGGTACAAAAAAACGTTTCGTATTTTTAGAGACTATTATGCAGGAATATTGCCATCATTTATTTCATGGCTACCGGATAAAAGAGGTGGCTCCTTTTCGCATTACTCGCAATGCAGACTTATCTATTGCCGAGGAAGAAGCAGTGGAT
>JAQSXM010000361.1 GCA_029256645.1 Sporomusa sp.
CGAGAGAAATCGTCATGAGGATAGAAGCCGGTATGAAGACAGAAGTAGATCCTATGACCGGGGCTATGATCGGGGGGGTTGGCATCAGCATCAGCACAGTTGGCCAAGTTCTGATGAAAACCAAGCCTGGTATCAAGACGGTCGTATCTATTACCGCAGCGATTCTAATCACTATCGTTCTGACTATGCCTATTCTGTCAGCAACCCTATTGACGTTGTAAAAAATGCTGCCTCACTATATGGTTTTAACCGGTATACGGATTCTTTTACCCTGCTGACCCGGACAAGCAACAGAGCAGTTGTTGAGGTAATCAAAAAAGACACTGGAAAAATCTTCAATATGGTTCTAGAAAGAAGCGGAAACAACGATTGGCGGGTTGTGGGAACTCTGGCAAGATAGCATAACCCCCCTTGCTGTAGTATTTTTTCTACAGCAAGGGGGGTTTTATCGTTGTATTATAAAATTACTTCAGACGGTCCAGTGCCAGCATCAGGCCGTGAATCAGGGCCTGCGGCCGTGGCGGGCAGCCAGGCACATAGATATCGACAGGAACAATGGCATCAACAGCCCCTCTAATTGCATAGCTGTCGCCGAACACCTGGCCACTGGCGGCACAGGCACCTACTGCCATGACCAGTTTTGGATGGGGTGTGGCTTCATAGGTCATCTGTAGTGCCTGGGTTGAATTCCGGGTAACAACCCCTGTTACCATCAGCAGGTCGGCATGGCGTGGTGAAGCCACAAAATCCACTCCATACTGCTGGATATCATAAATCGGATTACATATATGGGTCATCTCGAAATCGCAGGCATTACATGAACCAATATCAACATGTCTGACATGCAGGGAGCGGCCTAACACGGCCCGGATTTTCCGTTTCAGTTCCGGCGCCATTTCTTCGGCCAGAGATCCGCCCAGCATCGCCAATTTATAGTTACTGGTCTGTTTAAAACAGGCAGTCTCGCAGGTCTCAACACAAAGCCCACAAAAAACACAGGCCTTTTGGTCAATGCTAATCGCTCCCGGGGCGACCTTGATGGCCCTGGTCGGACAAGTATCGGCACATTTCTTACAAGCATTGCAATCAGAGGACTGTACTACCACCTCGCCCCGTGAGCGCTGGGGCGGCAACGCCGTTTCCCAGTCTTCTGTTACTGTGCCGGTAGTTATTATTTTACGTAATACATTTAACATGTCTATTCCTCCTATCGGTCGAGGCAGGCATAAGATAATTCATAGCTTTTATTAACAAGCGGGAAATCCGGGATAATATTTCCTGGAGCAGCCACAGTCAGTGCCGGCCAGTTAGGATAGGCAGCGGCGCGCACGAACAGCCGGTATATAGTGTTATTCTCGCCGACCATCAGCCAGTGGAGGCAATTGCCCTGCGGCGACTCACTCCAGCCAAAGCCGGAGCTGTGGGGTTTAATCGCCGGAATCTCAAGCCTAAGCGACCCTGACGGCATATTGGCTAGGATCTGGCGAATCAGCTTCATCGTTTGATATACCTCATCTACCCTGACCCACAGCCTGGCAGCAACGTCGCCTGACGTATATACAGGAACGTCGAATTTGAGCTCAGAATAGCACCCATACGGATTATCGCGCCTGATATCGGCATCCACCCCGGAAGCCCGCGCCCCGACCCCGACTACACCCAAATCCAGGGCCGCCTGACGTGGTACAATCCCGGTGGTATTGACCCTGTTTAAAAACTCATCATTATTGCGGAAAAGCCCTATCATCCCGGTAAAGTCCGGCTCCAGTTTATCCAGCAAATCAATAATAATCTCTTCCAGATCGTCATTAATATCCTGGCGCACCCCGCCAGGAACCACCATGCCGCGCAAGAAGCGATGGCCTGTCAGTGCTTCATTAACCCTCATAATATATTCTTTCATGCGGGCCCCGGCCATGATGGCCACCGCAAAGCCCATACCGGCACACAGGTTGCCGATATCCCCGACATGATTATACAGGCGTTCCAGCTCGGCAACAAGGGCCCGCAAATATTGGGCCCGCCTGGGCACTTGCACACCGGCCAGCGATTCGATTGCCTGACAGTAAGCTACTGAATGAGCGATCGTGCAAACGCCGGAAATGCGTTCAACCTGATAAAAAGCCTTTGCTACCGGTAATCCCTCTATAGCCTTCTCGATGCCGCGATGAACAAAAAACATTTTAGCATCCAGGCGCATGATTGTTTCACCGGCCTGACTGAAGCGAAAATGCCCGGGTTCAATAATACCGGCATGGATCGGGCCAACCGGCACCTCAAAGACACCCTCACCCTCAACGCTGTTCATATGCCACTTTTTATGCACTGTCGGCACTGGTGTGCGGACATCGAAATCCTTGCGTAATGGGTATATATTATCAGGCCAGTTTTCATGCAGTGCCAACGGCCGCAAATCAGGATGCCCTACCGGCGTCAGGCCGAATAAGTCATGAATCTCACGTTCATACCAGGCTGCTGCTGATATTTTGGGTGTTATTGAGGGAAACTCCAGCGCTCCGACCGGATCTACCAAGGCTTTAACAACCTTAAATTGCTTTCCCACTGAAAAGGCGCAGTAGATGGCATAATTGCCGTTTAAGCTGCGTTCATCATTGGCAAACATCGATACAAGGCCGTGTTTGCCCTCCTCATATACCGCATAAGCAGCTTCTTGAAGTTTAGCTGCGGAAACGCTTATATATTCAACCACTGGCTTAACCTCCTAATACAATTTCCGCAGCCTGTACCAGTACGTTATTCACTACTGGCGGCAAATATAATCCACCCAGAACAATAATGGCGAAAGAAAAAACCATAGCCATTGTGGTAGTTGCACCAAGGTGGAATTTGTGCTGCCCATTCGGTGCGGCACCAAACCCCATTTTCAGGCAATAGTACATCATGCCGGCAAAAATACCGGTAAGTAAGAGCAGGGTAATACTGCCAAGCAACCACTGATGGTTTTCAAACATCGCTAAAACAATATAAAACTTGGATATAAAGATATTAAACGGCGGGGTTCCGGTTATGGCCAGAATGCCAATAATGAACAGAGTCGCTACCAGCGGCATAACCCGGGCAATGCCAAAAATTTGTTTGATCTCCTTGGTGTTATACTCCTGAGTTACTACCCCGGCAAGATAAAACAGCGCCGATTTGGCGACAGCATGATTGACAATATGCAACAGGGCAGCATAGACCGCAAGCGGAGTGCCAACACCTAATCCCAGCGTGATAATACCCATGTGTTCAACACTGGAATAAGCCAGCAGCCTTTTCACATCATGCTGTACCAGGACAAAGGGGATCGCGATGGCGATTGACAGCAGCCCCAGGGCGAGCAGCATATACTGGGCGAATTCAGGCCCAATCGAGCCCTGCACAATAATGATATTACGGACCAGTGCATACAAAGCGCAGCTTAAGAGGGCCCCTGATAACAGGCCGCTGACAGGTGACGGTGCCTGACTATGAGCATCAGGCAGCCAGGTATGCATCGGCGCCAGGCCGGCTTTGGTTCCGTAGCCAATCAGAATGAACACAAATGCAATCTTTACAATTGCCGGGTCCAGACTGCCGCTAATTTTTTTGAGTGTTACCCAGTCCAAAGGTTGACCGGCAGCAGCTCCCACACTGACTTGAGCATAATACAGGATCATCGTGCCTAGCAGGGCCAGACAAATGCCCACCGTGCAGATCATAACATACTTCCAGGCAGCCTCCAGCGAGTCACGGTTAAAATAGAAAGCAACCAGCAATGCTGAAGCTAACGTGGTTCCCTCGACAGCTACCCACATAAGACCAAGATTACCGACGACAATAACGCTAATCATCGCAAAACTGAAGAGGTTAAGCAGTGCATAATAACGCGGCAGCATCGCCATTGTGATATGACCGTCATTTACCTCCTTCTCCATGTAAGACAACGAAAAGAGCGTTGCCGTAAAGGTAAGCAGCGCGACAACAAACAGCATAACCGCGCTCAGATTATCTAAATGAAAATATTCAGAA
>JAQSXM010000362.1 GCA_029256645.1 Sporomusa sp.
GCTTGGGGTACAGCGGCAAACCTGTTTGTAAGTAATGCCAATTTATAGGCACGAAAGCGCAGATTACCGGATAAATTAATAGTAGGCCCGTCCCCTTTTAGTTCTTCAAATGTATAAAGATTAACAGCCAATAGCCCGCCTACAAATAAGAACAGCATTGCCAAAATCATGATTAGTTTTTTCTTTACTGTCATATTACCCCTCCGTGATTTAACTAATTTATCCTTAGACTCTAAAAGGAAACCGTTCTCTATGGTTACAGGTTCCTTTTTTGTATCTATTTGTTATATTCTAGGTCATAGGCAAATAATGCTCCATGACATAGATCACGTTCGGGAATAATTATTTAATTATCTAAAACAATGCCCTTCTGCCAGGCTTGCACCCAGCCATTTTTACAGTGAATAATAAATAACCATACTTAACCGTGCCAGCCCAGCACCGGGGTTATGATAGGTATGACGCTTATCGGCCCGGAATGTTATCGAGTCACCTGTATTAACTATATACTCTTTATCGTTGGTCAGCACAGTTAGTTCGCCTTCAACAACTGTAATAAATTCCTGTGTTTTCTCGCCATGAGTATCTGTACTCAATTGCCCGCCAGGTTCTATCTCTACTATGTACATTTCGAAAGGGCGGCCATCTTCATAGGGGAATACCGGATAAACCCTATATCTGCCATCATCCTCGATGAGCGGTTCAACCTCAGACTTATGCACAATCATTGCGTCGTCCTGAGGTGAATTAATGATTGATGTAAAAGAGACTTTTAGTCCGGTGGCAATCTTCCAGATGGTGTTGATTGTGGGACTGGACTCACCCCGTTCGATCTGCCCCAGCATTGATTTGCTAACACCCGTAATATCGGCAACTTTTTCAAGGCTTAATTTCTTCTCCTCGCGAATCTGTTTCAAATTATTGGCGATTATCAAATTTAAGTCTTTCAAAAATGTACCCCCTCTACCTTGTAATCTACAGTTTTTATGTTATAATATTCGAAAGGCGTTATATCGTTTATATTATACGTTATAACGCACAATTTTATGATATTCATTGTTTATTGTATCATACCGCAGAATTATTTTACTATCAGGTACGATGGAGGGGAAAAATGCAGGAAAAACTCCATAGTTTCAAAAAGGGGGCCGTTGCGGGAATTCCTCTTGTTATTGGTTATTTCCCGGTAGCCATGGCCTTTGGCCTGCTTGCAAAAACAGTCAATATTTCATTATTGGACAGCTGCCTGTTTTCTTTGATCGTCTTTGCCGGGGCAAGCCAGTTTATGGCTTTAGACCTTATTAAAGCCGGTTTTGCCACAGTGGATATTGTGCTGGCGACATTTCTGCTTAATCTGAGGCACCTAATGATGAGCGCCTCGCTCGCAGTACGCCTTACAGACGTAAAAAAGCGCTGGCTGCCCTTTATTGCTTTTGGTATTACAGATGAAAGCTTTTCTGTGGCTTCTTTACAGCCGGGAAAACTTAGTGTACCTTTTTTGCTGGCTTTACAAGGGTTTAGTTATCTTTCATGGGTTGGCGGCACTTTCGCAGGCTATCTATTAGGTACCGCGCTGCCGCTCTCAGTGCAGAGCGCGCTGGGAGTAGGCCTTTATGCCATGTTTACTGCAATACTGGTACCGGAGATAAAGAAGTCAGCCAATATTTTGTGCCTGGCACTTGTTTCAGGAGCTATCTATGCAGCCAACAACTACTTTAATGTGCTTCCGTCCGGCTGGAGCCTGATTATATCGATTATCTTTGCCTCACTGGCCGGCCTTTTTTTATTAAACGATGAAGCCAGGGAGGGGCAGCTATGACAAACCATTTACCGCTCATCATTGCCATGATGCTTGTTACCTATGGGCCCAGACTACTCCCCTGGTTTGTATTATCAGAGCGGCCGCTGCATCCGTTATTGCGGCGGTTTCTTCTATACATCCCCTACACTGCACTTGGCGCATTAATTGTTAAAGGAGTCTTGGAGGCCCCTTCAGCAATGATGTTGGCAACACTTGCAGGCATATTAGTAGCGGCAGTCTGTTCCTGGTATAAAGGCGGCTTGGTATCGTCTGTTTCAGCCTCAATCATTGCAGTATTCCTGCTCCTGACGTATCAATAGCCAGTAAATAAACCACTAAAGATCCCTCCAACGTAAGCGTCGCACCCACTATATTATATTTTCACTTTACCTGTATCTGAGCCCATAATTCATCAGAGAAAAAACCTTTGCCGACCTGATTGACCGAACCTGTCATAAAAACATGTCCGTTTTGCCGGATATCGACTTTAATGATACCGCCTGGCATATGTACGTAAATCTCATTGTCAACCAGTCCCAGTTTATAGGCAGCACTGGCCGCTGCACAGCTACTGCTGCCTGAGGCAAGTGTATAGCCCGCCCCCCGCTCCCAGATTTCAATCTGGATGTTGTTTCGGTTCAATACCTTTAAGAACTGAACATTAATCCGGTTGGGGAAACGGCTATGGTTTTCAATGGCTGGTCCTAAATCCAATGCTGTTTCACGCGAGGGCTCATCATACAACACTACACAATGAGGGTTGCCAATTGACACACAGGTAGTGGCTAAGTGCTGACCCTGAATGACCAGTTCTTCATTTAGCACTGCTCTTGCCGGACCGTCCACCGGGATATCCGTACTCTGAAACGTTACAGTCCCCATATCAATCCGGATCTGCTGTCCTTTGTCATCAAGCAGCTCAACATAAACCTCACCGCCAACCGTTCCCAGACTGAACTTTTTTGTTGTCACATAGCCTTCATCGACAAGATACCGGGAAAATATCCTAACCCCATTGCCACTTTTCTCAGCTTCACTGCCATCAGGATTAAGTATCCTCAAGTGAATCGAGTTTCCCTGAAATAAAGGGCCTACCAGAATACCATCTGAGCCAATACCGAAATTCCGGTGACAAATCAACCGGATATTCTCCTCCGATAAATCAATACTGGCTTTATTGGGATCAATCACAATATAATCGTTACCTAAAGCATGATACTTGTAAAAATGAAAATTCATGAGTACCTCCCCTATTATCCAACCGTTTTGTCCTTATTCTATTAATCGCTTTCTGTATAGCTTCTTCTCCGTACGCTATAAGGTATCCTCTCAAAACTATATTACAGTATGATTACAGTGTTGAAACTGACCTTTTTGATATTTACCTTGTATTTCTATCGCTTTATAAGTTATAATTACTACTAAAATGTAATACTATGAGAGCCGACCAGACAACCGGAGGCCCGTCTACTGATCAACTGTAGACAGGGTCTTTTCTTTTATATTTTTGTATTGTTGTTTCTTAAAATAAGGATGGCTGAGGAGGAGGCTGAATATGCGTTTAGAACAGTTATATCACATTATCGAGGTTGCTCATTGCAAATCTATCTCCCTGGCTGCTGAACGTGTCTTTATTTCGCAGCCGGCTATTAGTGCTTCCATCACCAAGTTAGAGGTTGAGCTGGGGGTTAATCTTTTTAAACGCACAAGCCAGGGGGTCTACCCAACAGAGCTAGGGGAGTCTGTTATCCAAAAGGCCATGGAGATTGTTGATAAAATTGAAGAAATAAAAGGAATTACCAAAACAAATGCCCTGGCATTAAACGGCACGATCAATGTGGCAGCAGACCCCAGCATCTGCAATACGATCCTGGTAAACGCCTTAACCACTTTCAAATACCGGCATCCCAATGTTCATGTCATGCTGAAAGTGGGTGAATCCAACAATATTCTCCATGATGTTCAGTCAGGAAAGATTGACTTCAGTATTATTTTAAAAACCGATGAACTTGTCCAGACAAAAAACATTCACGCTAAAGAGTTATTTCAGGATGACTTTATTATTCTCACCGGGAAAGATTCGCCCTTGGCAACAAAAAAAGCCGTATCCCTGGATACAGCCTTACAGCAACCGTTAGTCCTGTATAACACGCAATATGTAACCAATTGTGGCCTGTCGGAGCTATTGAGCAAACA
>JAQSXM010000363.1 GCA_029256645.1 Sporomusa sp.
ATATAGGCCGGCTCAATGGCTGCATGCTCGTCATACCAGAAAATACTCACTTCATCCGGGTTGAGATTATTCTTCTTGGCAACGATTTCAGCAGCCTCCTTCTGGTGAGCATTGATCCACAGGCGGCCTTTGGCGAGAGCCCGGCAGAAACCTCTGACAATATCGGGGTGCTCCTGAATGAATTTTTCGCTAAACCCGGCGATGGACAGCCCGGCGGCCGGGTTTTTCAGAATATCATAGCTTGTGGCAATTTGCCGTACTCCTCCTTGTTTTAAAACGATTCCCGCATAGGGCGGATGTGATGTTGTCATATCCACCAAACCTTGTTTTACAGCCTGCTCCTGCTGTCCGGGGTTCCGCAATTGCACCCATTCTATATCCACCGGCAAATTATTCTGCTTCAGCCACAATTTTAAATAACCATCCGAGCAGGGTGACGTGGTTCCACTAATTGATACCTTTTTCCCGACAATATCACGAAGTGATTGTATCGGACTGTCTTCTTTTACCAGATATCTGACATGGGGAAACTCACGATTGTCCACCATCCCCGGAGCCACGGCCTTCACCTTAACGCCGGCCAGAATTGCCTGCGCCAAAGCAGGGGGATGACCGCCAACAAAGGCATCATTAATCCCCTGAGCAATGGTTTGTAATTCTGTGGCTCCGCCTTTTAGCGCTCCGGTATATTTAATTTCAATGCCTTCTTCACGGAATAGGCCGATTTCATTGGCAATCATCACTGCGCCATTTGTATTTCCATCACCCGCCACCCTGATCGTAACGAGTTGTTTTGCGCCTCCGGCAACAGTTGCCTTCCCGGTATTTTGCCCGCTGCAGCCGGTAAATGCAACTGTAATAAACAGCACAAACACGGATAACACGAATCGGGTTGCCATTTTTCACACCCCCGTTTCACTCCCAAGTTTCCCGAGAGCAAATTCACTGGTATAATGCCTGTAAAATGCCCTGGATATGGCAATTTCACTCGTCAGGTTCCTGTGGGCAATTCTTCTTTCCATCTGAGAACCCTTTTTTCAAACGTTACCAGGGCATAATTCACAATTAGCCCCAACAGCGACATCGTGACAATCGCGGCATACATTTTGGGGATCAGAAAGTTTGCCTCGGCAAAAAACAGCAGATAACCCAGACCGGCATTGGCGCCAAGCATTTCAGCGGCAATTAAAACCAAAATGGAATGGGTCGCACTCAACCTTATCCCTGTCAAAATTGACGGCATGGATGCAGGCAGAATAACCTTAATAAACAGGGAAAAGGACGAAATACCCATTGACCTTGCCGACTTGATCAGTAAGGGGTCTACATTTTTCACTCCGGAAATGGTATTCAAAAGCACAGCCCATTGCACTCCCCAAAAAATGACGGCCACTTTGGAAAGCTCACCAATGCCAAATAGCAGGATAAATACCGGAAACAGGGCCAGCGTTGAAGTTTGCCGGAAAGTCTGTACCAGCGGGTCGATAAAATATTCGAATCCCCTAAACCAGCCGATCAGCAGTCCCATTGGTATGGCTACGCCCAGTCCCAGACTGAATCCCAGCAGTGACCGCAACAGACTGACGCCGATATGAGTAAATAGTTCACCGGTAATGATGAGATTCCAAAATGCAACCGCTACTTTGGAAATAGGAGGAAGAAATATGGTATCAACCAGCCCCACACGGGGCGCAATTTCCCAGAGCAATAAAAAAATCAATACCGATGATATCCGGTATAACCCTTTAACAATACTTTTAAGCCAAGTGAACACCTGATAATTACCACCTTTTACTTTTTTTCGTTGCTGCGGTTAAATAAAATAGGCAAATCTTTATTCTGCAAGAAATACAAAGCCAGCAAATCAACGCCGTGCTAATCGTTAGGCGCGAACTCATTGGTGTAAAGATCGGTAGCTTTTATCGCCCCCGGTTTCCAGAGGTTGATATCCTCCGACAGTTTAACCCATAGCTCCATGTAAGACGGGTCAATAATTCCACGCTCTTCGTACCGGAAAACACTCACGTTATCTTGATTGTCCACTTTCAGCTTTTTGGCTATAATGGCAGTGGCTTCCTTCTGGTTGGCATTAATCCATTTGTGCGATTTCTGCAATGCCCGGCAAAACGCTCTGACAACATCCGGGTGCTCCTCGATAAATTTTTCACTGAATCCGCGGACCGACAGGCCGGCTCCCGGGTTTTTCACAATATCATAACTGGTGCCGACCTGGCGGATTCCGGGCTGTTTTACCGTTATTCCGGAATATGGCGGATGCGAAGTCGTCATATCTACCAGCCCCTGCTTTAAGGCCTGCTCCTGCTGTCCCGGATTGGGCAATTTCACCCACTCCACATCCAGCGGCAGATTATGTTGCTTCAGATACAGCTTTAAATAGCCGTCCTGGCAAGCCGAAGTAGAACTGCTTTGCGATACTTTTTTCCCGACAATATCGTCCAGGGACTTGATCGGGCTGTCTTCTCTGACCAGATACCGGACATGGGGGAATTCCGGGTCGTCGATCATGCCGGGGGCAACGGCTTTTACTTTAATGCCGGCCATAATCGCCTGCGCTACATTATACGGATGCCCGCCGATAAAGGCGTCGTTAATCCCCTGAGCGACAGTTTGCAGCTCTGTGGCCCCGCCTTTCAGCACGCCGGTAAACACAATCTCTATACCTTCCTCCCGGAAAAACCCGACTTCATTGCCGATTACGACCTCGCCGTTAGCCGTTCCATCACCTGCCACCCTGATGGGAAACAGTTTTTTCCCGTCCCCCGTGGCTGCCCCGGTCTGCGCAGCTTGACTGCCACCAGGGTTTCCGGCACAACCAGTAAGAGAAAACGCAATAAATAATAATAGTAGTAAAGAGATTATCTTTTTTCGCACGTACACATCCTCCATTTATTTTGATATTAATTTCTGCATGAATACCCTTCCCCGCGTCAACCTATTCCACTGTAATAAAAAAGCTATATCCCGGTAAGGATACAGCCTCTGATTTACAGATCAGCCAGCAACGCCACTGCATATGCAATTAATTTCTATACGATTTCAACTACCAATTATCGACTTATGGATTTTTACCATACTCTTCACGTTAACCCAAATGATTAACCGATCTCTTCCTGTAACAAAGCAAAACTATCCTGCTGCAACCACCAGTCAGTGTAGGGAAGCTTTACCCTTGCCGCCAGCTGCTTTGCCAGGCTGCGATTGGTTAAGGCATCAATAATCCGGTAGCCAAAGTCTACCAGACCCTGATACCCATATGCGGTATATTCATCATTGATCATAATCGAAGGGATTCCCAGCTTGGTCGCCCAGACCGTGGTGCCGCCATGGCGCCCCACATATAAGTCGGGTTTGAGCCGGTTTAGTAAATTAATGACTTCAAAATTCTGCTGATCGGCGACACTGATGGGGATATTGGCACCGGAATCGGCCAGATATTTCACAGCTGCCGGGGTTATACCGTTATCATGCTGAGGATCAAAATGCCAGGTCGATCCCCAGATGATCTCAATCCCCAGCTCCTGCAGCGTCCTGATATAGTTTTGACCAAAGCTGGGGCCCATGCCAACCACCGCAGTATACCCGGTTAGCTTTTCCCGTATTTGCGCCAGTTCGGGTGCAACGCGTTCTTCCTCTTGTTTAATATACGCCTCTACTGCCACTTCTTTGCCAGTAACAGCGCCAAGACCGCGCAGCCAGCTATTTATCCCGGCAATGCCATGAGGCTGCAGCGTTTGGACATAGGGTACGCCATACTCCTGTTGCAGCGCATTGCCGATATAACTGCCCAGGGTACCGCAAATACTGATTGTCGCCGCAGCCTCGGAGATATGGGACAGTTGTTCAACAGTGCTGTATGGCAGCAGAAACACCGGCTCTAAACCAAAACCGGCTAACATGGCGGTAATTTGTTTCCTGGCACTGCCATTGAAATTAACCACATTTACCGTATTGGTCTT
>JAQSXM010000012.1 GCA_029256645.1 Sporomusa sp.
GAATGAGACAGGAGTTTTATTATTTGGGGGGCAGAAAAACTGAGGGGTTGACTGAAATATATAAAAAATTCTACAATTATACATAATAGAGAAGGCCCGGTTATCGCCGTGCAAATATTAATAATTCCGGTTTATCCCAGCTGGCGCGTAAATAACTTTGCCAGAATGACTATAGGATGAGTCTATCTATGGTTATAGTGACTTGGTAAAATATTGATTAAAGTTAGGGGAGAAAATACACTAGGTAAAATGAATAGCGATTAAAAGCAAATAGTTCTTAAACAAAGGAGAAACCAATATGGCATTAACAGGGCTTGATATCTTCAAACAGCTCCCGAGAACCAACTGTAAAGACTGTGGTCTGTCAACTTGTCTTGCGTTTGCGATGGCGCTGTCTAATGGCAGTACATCGTTAGACCTGTGTCCCCACGTTTCTGCAACAGCAAAAGAATTTTTAGACAGCGCGTTCGCTCCCGCTATGCGCTCGGTAACCGTTGGTGCCGGTCCCAACCAGATTACCCTGGGGGGCGAAACTGTACTTTTTCGTCATGATAAAACCTTTATCAATCAAACCGCTATTGTCATTAAGGTTTCTGATACCATGTCCAGTGCTGAGCTTAATGATAAAATCAGGACAATTAATGACTTAACTATGAAACGGATGGGCCAGCAAATCGGTGTCAATGCCATTGCTGTTACCAACGACTCTCAAACACCCGAGACCTTCAAAGCTGCCGTGGATACGGTTGCTGCCCAAGCCAAAAACCTTCACTTAGTACTCCTAACCGAGCAGGCTGACTCCATTGAAGCCGCTTTGCCTGGTATTGCCGGCCAAAAACCACTGGTTGGCTCCGCAACTGCCGACAACTGGCAGGAGATAATCGCTTTGGCTAAGCGCTATGCTGTTCCGGTAATCGTTAAAGGCACAGGTTTGGAGGATACTGCCGCTTTAATCGAAAAAGTGTCCAGTGAATACAAAGAATTGGTCATTGATACCGGTATTCGGAATACCGCAACAGCATTGGTAGCATTGACCAGAATGCGCCGCCTGGCCCTCAGGAAAAAATTCCGTCCATTTGGTTTTCCCACAATTGCATTCACAACTGCGGAAGACCCTAATGAAGAAATCCTGCAAGCCGGGGTTTTTGTGGCTAAATACGCCAGCGTTGTTGTTTTGAAAGCTGATGAGAAGCCTTATGTGCTGCCCTTGTTGACCTGCCGGATGAACATCTATACCGATCCGCAGAAACCTATTGCCGTAGAGGCTAATCTATACGAAATCGGGGCTGTTACCCCTGAATCGCCAGTATATGTCTGCACTAATTTTTCTCTTACCTATTATGCGGTTGAGGGTGAGGTTATCGCCAGTAAAATTCCCGGATATATTATCGCTGTTGACACTGAAGGTACTTCGGTACTTACTGCCTGGGCATCAGGGCGATTTGACGCTCAAATCATTAGCGAGTTCGTTCGAAAATGCGGCATTGCGGAAAAGGTTACTCACAGATCGCTGGTCATTCCCGGTTATGTTGCTGTGATCAGCGGTAAACTACAAGAGAAATCCGGGTGGAATGTCATTGTCGGACCGCAGGAGGCTGTGGGTATACCGGCCTTTGCCAAAGTGTATTATCCGAGAAAAGCATAGCACTGGCACAGCTTATGAGCTATTGTTCTCTAAAATGGAAGGGAGCCTTATCATGGATATAGATTCTATAAATGAAAAATATATTGGAAGCATTCACACCGTTACCCTTGGTGCGACCAAAAGACAGGGTGGCACTCGCACCAATACCGTTACCGTCGGGGGAGATGCTACACTGCCATTCCTCTTTTTCGAGGGCGAACAGCCTAATAAAGCGGTCGTGGCCATCGAAATATGGGATATCCCCCCAACAGAATGGAACCCCGTTTTACGGGATGTATATGCCGGTGTTTCCGGCAACCCTGCCGCCTGGGCCCAAAAAGCCGTGGATTTTGGTGCAGATCTGATTCTGTTACGACTTAAAGGTGCTGACCCTGAGCTGGGTAATAAAACGCCGGAACAGCTCGCTAATGTGGTAAAAGATGTGCTGGCAGCCGTAGGCGTACCTCTAATTGTAACCGGTTGTGGTATTGACGAGAAAGACAACGCGATTATGCCTGTGATTGCTGAAGCTGCCGCTGGTGAGAATCTATTATTGGGGCTTGCGAAACACGATAATTATAAATCCATTGCCGCTGCAGCCCTGGTTCACAACCATAAAGTTCTGACTCTTGGCACTGTTGATATCAATATGTGTAAACAGCTCCAGATTCTGATTACCGAATTAGGCCTACCTGCCGAAAACATCCTAATGGACCCCGGGACATGCGCCCTGGGATATGGAATGGATTATACCTATTCGATTATGGAACGGGGCCGTCTGGACGCGCTGAACGGCGATGAACGACTAGCCATGCCGGTTGTTTGTAATGTTGGCCATGAAGCCTGGCGGGCTAAGGAAGCGATTGCGGCAGAGCAAGACTTCCCTGATTGGGGCAATCAAACCAAACGGGCTATTCTGTGGGAAGCGCTGACCGCGACCAGCCTGCTGCAGGCCGGTGCTAATATCATGGTAATGCGTCACCCGGAAGCGATTCGCCTCTTCAAAAAAAACGTGGACGAGCTGTCGGTCTAATGAATGTATAAAAGCAGAGATAAATAGTTTGAGCCAACCATCCCCGGTCGCATCTTTACAACCGGAATCGCTGGATAGCGTTTTGCAATTCTTGCGACATTTTTGCCAGGGCTTCGCTGGCGGCGGCGATTTCTTCCATTGAGGCCGATTGCTCTTCGGTGGCTGCCGAGACGGTCTGGGTATGGCTGGCGGTATCTTTGCTGATTTTGTCGATGGCGCGTACGGAGTCAACGATTTGCTGGCTGCCGCCGGCCAACTGCTGGACAGCAGCCGAAATCTCCCGGATTTGCGCAGACATGTCGTGGATACCATTGGTGATGTCGTGGAAACTCTTGCCGGCGGTGCTGATGACTTCAGTTCCCACATTGACCTCCTGGTTGCCGGACTCCATGGCGATGACGGCCCGGTTGGTGTCTGCCTGAATTTCGCTGATTAGAGCAGCGATATGTTTGGCGGCCTCCTGAGATTGTTCGGCGAGTTTTCTCACTTCTTCGGCGACAACGGCGAAGCCTCGTCCCTGCTCACCAGCGCGGGCTGCTTCGATGGCCGCATTTAAGGCCAAGATGTTGGTCTGACCGGCGAGGGAGGAAATGGTGGCAACGATTTGACCGATTTCCTGGGAATGGTCGCCGAGTTTGGCAACAACCTGGGCCGAACGTTCCACCGTGACTTTGATGGAGCTCATTTGCTCAATAGCGGTATCGATGGCTTTGCGGCCATCGATGGCGGTGCCGGCAGTTTGCTCCGAACAGGCGGATACGGCGTTGGCATTGGCGGCGATTTGCTGGATGCCTGCCGACATCTGCTCGACAACGGCTACCGTTTCATTGACGGCATTGAGTTGCTGCTCAGCGCCCCACGCCACATTGGTAATGGCAGCAGCGACCTGATTAGCAGCCTGCGCCGATTGTTCAGCACTGGCAGTAAGGTCGGAGGAAGAGGCAGCGACTTGCCGGGCATTGTTCTGTACGGTTGAGACTACTTTCCGCAGATGGGAAACCATTGTTTTAAACGCTTTTTGCAACTCGCCGATTTCATCATTCTGCTTGACTTCCACCTGTTGATTGAGGTTGCCGTCGGTAATGTCCCTGGCTGTATCAACCAGGGTAGTCAGCGGGCGGGTAATGGCGCGAGCGCTGAAGAAGCCGATCAGGATGCCGAGGATGATCGACAGGAAGCTGACGCCGATGGCTATGGTTTGGGCGATTTCAATGGTTGTTATCATAGTATTGAAGGCAGCGTGAATTTGTTTTTCCCGGAAGTCGATGTATTCATTGGTTTTGTTTAGCAATGCAACTGTAACCGGCGTTAATTCGGACACCATTACCTGTACCGCTGCTGCTTCTTTATTGAGCTGACGTAAAGGAATGACTTTTTCGCCGGCAATGATATCAAATTGTTCGTCTAATTCTTTTAATTCAGCGACAAGTTTCCTGTCTTCCTCTGTTTTGGCACTGGCCAGTAAGTCTTCTTCCAGTTTCGTATTCTCAATACTCAACCGTTGATAGTTAAAGAGCATTTCCTCTGTTCCTGCCGTGATAAAACCGCGAACCTCAGCAGCCTGAGTAGCGGTATTAAACGCGACTTTACTGGTTGTTAACAACATAGGCAGGGCATGCTCCCGGTTTTCTTTCAACTCCTGCGCAACTTCGTTGATTTGATAGCCGGTGATTCCTAACCCAATGGCATTGACCAGGACAACCAACAGGAAAAAAACAATGGTTTTGATTTGTAAGCTTATTTTCATAGGCGTTAGCCAGCCAGTTTGGCAGCGACCATTACGGCTTGTTCGGTTGCATCCGGATTTGCAATACCCTGACCGGCAATATCAAAGGCTGTTCCGTGAGCCGGGGTCGTAATGGCGTACGGCAAACCGGCAGCAACCGTCACGCCAAACTGGAAGCCCATTAGCTTCAGCGCAATCTGCCCCTGGTCGTGGAACATAGTAACTACAGCATCATAATGGCCCTTAAAAGCGTTAATGAAAATGGTATCTGATGGATAGGGACCCATGGCTTTTATGCCGTCCGCCCGGGCAGTCCGGATCGCCGGGGCGATGATATCAATCTCCTGGCGTCCGCACAGCCCATCCTCGCCCGCATGGGGGTTTACTGCTGCGACAGCAATACGCGGATCCTGGAACCCTGCCTTTTGCAGGGTTTGATGGGCTATGCGGATGGCTGTCAAAATGCTATCACTGGTTAGATTGGCACATACCTGCTCCAAAGGAATATGGCTTGTCACCCGTGATGTCCATAGATTTTTTAAGACATTCATTTCACTGCTCGGACCATGCCAGCCCAGATAATGGGCAAATAGTTTTTGCTCATCCTCAAAATCATAGCCCCCATATTGCAGAGCTGCTTTATTCAGTGGGGCATAAACAAATCCGTCAAGATCACCCCGGCGGAGTAGATTTATTGCAGTAACCAGCATATCGCCGGTGATTTTTCCGGAAAGGTTGTCGATTTTTCCTAATATTAGATTAGCAGGATCAAAGTTTCTCTGGTCTAATAAAGGAATGCCGTTAGCCCAGTTGGCCTGAGATATATCATCAATTACAACTACCGGGAAGTCTGCTTTTGCAATCTTTTTTCCCAGCGCCAATACCCGTAAATCGCCAATCAATACTGGCCGGCAATACACCTGCAGCTTCGCGGTATTACATAACCTGGCAACCAGTTCCGGCCCAATTCCTGTTGCATCTCCTAATAAAATACCTAACCGTGGTTTCATCACTTTATCCCCCTTAATGAGCTATATTTAATATTAAACAACAGGGACTGAGATCCATAACCGGATACCAGTCCTTGCTGTTTCTTTGCTGTTAGCCATTCCGTTATTTTGCCATATCAAGATTTCGGTATGGTAAATCGTTTAAGGGCGTAGGCTACATGTCTTTTTTCACAAAGCAGGTTTTGCCAAATTTGAAGCATGGCGGCACAACGAAGAAGAGCAGAATGGCAGCTAAAAATGCCAGTGAAATTGGTTTTTCGATAAAAATCATCGCATTGCCATTAGAGATATCAAAAGCCTGCCGCAGCGATGTTTCCAGCCGGGGAGTCAGAATAAAAGCCATGAGAAACGGGGCTACCGGGTATTTATAGCGGTTAAAGAAGTAGCCGACAATGCCGATGGCAATCATTACCCAAACATCGAAAAGACTGTTATTGACAGCGTAGGCGGACACAATACAGATTACAATGATAATCGGGGTCAGTATGGCGGGGGGGATACGCAGCGCATGGACCATCAAGGGAATGCTGAGGGCCGCGATGATCATACAGACGACGTTGCCGGTATACATGGAGGCAATCAGGCCCCAGGCAAGGTCCGGGTGGTCAGTGAACAGCAGTGGTCCCGGCGTAATGCCCCACATCATCAAACCGCCCAGTAATATGGCTGCCGTTCCCGAACTGGGAATTCCCAAAGACAGCAATGGGGCAAAAGCACCTGCCGCAGCCGCATTATTGGCTGCTTCCGGCGCGGCGACACCTTCCAGCGCTCCTTTGCCCATGTTTTCTTTATTCTTGCCGGTACGCTTTTCGAGAATGTAAGCTAAAAAGGAGGCGGTTGTCGTACCTGCTCCTGGAATACAGCCGACAAAAGTTCCCATGAAGCTGCTGACAATGGTTGGTCGGAAGATTTGCTTAATTTCCTGCCAGTTGAGATAGTTGCTTCGCAAAGACAGCTTTTCGGTTGTTTTCATCTGATAACCGCTTTTGTTCAGTGCCATGGTAATAATTTCGTTTACCCCTAACAGGCCGATAACCAAGGGGATGAAATCAATACCGCTTAAGAGTTCATTTACACCGAAGGAAAAACGGGGCATCGCGACAGCTAAATCCAGGCCCACCGTTGCCAGTAGAATTCCCGTGCAGGTGGACAGCAGCCCTTTGCGGGGCTGGTCGCCCAGCAGCCAGGCAATCGCCATAATTGCCAGCAAAATAACCGACGCCATTTCGGCTGGTCCAAAAGCCAGCCCCACATTGGCAAGCATGGGACCCATAAAGGTAAGGATGACAACACCGATAAACCCGGCGACGAAAGAAGACCAGTTGGACACCGCCAGTGCTTTACCAGCCTTGCCCTTCAATGTCAACTGATAGCCGTCCATGGTGGTCATTACCGCCGGCGGATCGCCCGGGATGTTGATTAAGATGGCCGTGAATGATCCGGCATACATGGTTGAATAGTATAAAGCGGCCAGCATAATAATTGCTGTGGTTGGATCCATTTTGAAAGTCAGCGGCAGGAGCAGGGCAACGCCCATCACTGAACCGATACCGGGCAAAGCGCCGACAAACATACCCATAACGGCACCTGCCAGTGCGGCCATCAAATTATTTTCTGTCAATGCGAGCGCAAATCCGTTTAACAAATGAGTAAATATTGCTTCCATAATCTAGCTCCTTTCTAGAATAATGATTTCATCAGGCCGGTGGGAAAGGGCACTTGCAGCCAGCATTCAAAGATTCCCCAGATGAGTCCGGTCGTTATCGCGGCAAGAGAAACGGAAAAAGTACGGGAATACGAACCCTGAGTGATCAGCCAGATGACCATAAACAAAAATACGGTAGCCAAAAATCCGATGATACTGACACAGCCGGCAAAAGCAATCATGGCGGCAATCGGCAGTATAGCTTTTACGTCTACCGGCTCAGCCTCTTTATCATAATTTAGTGCTTGTACAGCAGCGAGAACGCACGTTGCCATACCGACTATCACCGGGATAAACCCCGGACCGGGACCCTTGTTTACCCAAAAGCCGTAATTAAACCAGCCGGCATATGCCCAGAATCCTCCCACAAGGCCACAAAGAATTGCAATTGCCCGATCCGCATTCATAGTAATCCTCATCATCCTCTTCTCCTTATAAATAAATTTTTAATATGAATGAATTTTTGCATATTCACCTCCTTAGTGTACTAATGCTGGCTAATCAGCCGGTGACAGTTGGCTATTCCTTTCAGATTCCCGGCTAATATTCCCGGTGTATAGACGCGTACTAATACGGTAATAATTATTTCTTATGCATAAACTATGCCGGATTTAAAATAAAAACGAAAAACGTGAGAATACTGACTCTTTTTACAAAATATACACAAGGTAGATTTGCTCAAAAAAAATTTTATGTTCCAATGAAACATTTTGTTCTATTTGTTGCAAAGAAAGAATCTTAGCAGTAGTGGTGAAAGAAGCCACTTTAGGGGTAAAATATCGACAAGGATTTGCAAATTTTTTATCGAATTATAGCAATATTCAGATTCGTTATGGCAGCTGCAGCGGTTGAAATGGAACAAAACGCCTATAAATTACATCCGGTGGGTGTTATGTCGATTTCTTTGGGATAATCAAAACGTAATAAACTGATTTTTTTGATAATTCCTATTAAAATTTGACGTTTAATGTCGAAATCCTACTTTGTGTGTGTTAAGGTGCAACTTAATGGGGTGAAAAAATGGCTAAAATCACTTTTATGGTTCCGTACTCAGATATTTTTGAGGACATTCAAGAGGTTTTTACCCAACAAAACGATTGTAACTGGACGATTGAGCTTTTGGCTATCGACGGGGTGCCGCGGCGGATTGATTACAAAAAGATTAAAACAGATGTTGTTGTCGCCCGTGGGATCACTGCATCGCTGGCAGAGCGGGTTATGGAGGATATTCCGGTGATTCGTTTGCCTGTCAGTGGTTATGATGTTATCCGTGCGGTTTTAGAATGCCGGACCCGGTATAAATCGCAGCGAGTGGCTATTGTCGGTACAGAAGACATGGTGTATGGCGCCCGCAGTATTAATGAGATCACAGGGATTGAGATTGTCACAAGCATTGTAGACAATGAGGAAGATGCACGAAAAAGTTTAACAGCTATTAAAAATGACGGCATTACTATAATTTGCGGCGGGGTTGTGTCAACCTGTATTGCTGATCAAATCGGTCTGAAAACTGTTTTCATAAAAACCGGGCGGGAAGCCATTTATCAAGCTTTGATTGAGGCGAAACGGACCTATTTTATCAAAAAGCAAGAACAAGAACGAAGCGAAAGATTCCGCACGATTCTTGATTATTCCATCGAAGGCATAGTGGCTGTAAATGAACAAGGCAATATTAATTTAATCAATGCGGCTGCAACAGACATAACCGGCTTAAAAGGTAAAATGGAAGGTAAAGCGGCAGATAAGGTTTTTCCTGAACTGCGGCTGGGAAGGGTTTTGTCGACAGGAACAGCCGAAGTCGGAGAAATTAAAACTTTGAGTGGCCGGCAGGTAGTCATCAATAATGCGCCCATTACTGTAAAAGGCCAGGTCGTAGGAGCCATTGCCACGTTTCAGCCGGTTTCGAGCATTCAGGAGATGGAAGGAAAAATAAGGCGAAAGATTTACCCCCAGGGGCACAGTGCCAAATTTTCATTTATTAATATTTTTGGTAAAAGCAAGGCCATTCAACGCGCGATTGGGATAGCCAAAGAATACAGTACAGTCGACTCCAATGTTCTTATTGTTGGTGAAACCGGAGCCGGCAAGGAAATGTTTTCTCAAAGTATCCATAGTGCCAGTGACAGAGCCGCCGGTCCGTTTGTAGCGTTTAATTGTGCGGCTTTGCCGGAGAATCTGCTCGAAAGTGAACTTTTTGGTTATGTCGAAGGAGCATTTACGGGCGCTGCCAAAGAAGGCAAGGCAGGATTGTTTGAACTGGCTCACAGAGGGACTATTTTCCTTGATGAGATATCAGAAATTTCGATCAAAGTGCAGGGGCGTCTGCTGCGGGTACTGCAGGAACGGGAGATCATGCGGCTGGGCGATCGTAAGATTATTCCAATAGACGTACGGGTCATAGCAGCGACGAACCGTGATTTGGGGGAATTGATCCGGGAGAAGGGTTTTCGCTCCGATCTTTACTACCGGCTGGATGTGCTGGAACTGCATGTTCCGCCTTTGCGGGAACGGACGGGGGACGTATTGCAGCTGTTTGAATATTTTCTGCATTCCTATTGCTCGCGTTTTGGTAAAACGGATAAGATGATTAAACCAGAGGCACAACAACTGCTGGACACGATCACAAAAGAGGATGTTTTGTCCGCCTTCAACCCGGAGAAGGATGCCTTGACCGCCGGCTTGGAGGTAAAAAACTCCAATCGCAGTGAGAACCCCCTATATACCGCCAGAACCAAGCAAAAACTGGATAAGGCCATCCTGCTCGAAGTTCTTCAGGATGTAAATTATCATTATGCTAAAGCAGCAGCAAAACTTGGCATCAGCAGGACGACACTGTGGCGGTGGTTAAAGGAACTGGAAATGTAACATAGTGAACAGATTGAACAAAAGGTTGCGAAATAGCCAGGATATATAATCAGTTTTTTAAGATAATTTTGTAAATTAAATCAATATAAATAGGAGAAGCCGGGCGATCGCCCGGCTTCTCCTATTTATATTGGCACGGATTTTGCAATTCAATGCTATTGAGCCGGCGGACGATGACAACTGCGGTAGGATGCAAGCAGTTGCGTACATTAATTTTTATTAAAGGAGGCGAGCCATTCCAGGCAAAACTGTTGCAGCGTATGCAGATATGAAATTTTGGGGAGGGGGATGTTACAATGGAAATCAACAAAGAAACGTGCATCAACTGTGGTTTATGCATAGCAAAATGTCCTGTTTCAGCTATTGTGAGAGATGCATCAAAGCAAGTGCTGATTGAATTTGATGAGTGTGTGGAATGTGGGGTGTGCCAGCGTTTAAGAGTATGTCCGACAGAGTCCCTTTATCAGCAGGAACTAACCTGGCCACGGACGATCCGGAGCATTATGAGCGATGTACTCACCATTGCCGAGGAATCCCAGATATCTGGCCGCGGCACGGAGGAAATGAAGACCAATGATGTTACGGGACGCTTCAAAAAGGGCTGGATCGGAATCGCTATAGAACTGGGCCGGCCGGGTGTTGCCACCCGGATGTATGATGTGGAAAAAGTAGCTATGGCAGTTGCCAGGGAAAATGTTGAATTTGAAAAAGAAAACCCGATTACCAGTATGATGGCTGATCCGACTACCGGAAAGTTTAAAGACGAACTGTTAGATGAAAAGGTACTTTCTGCCATTATTGAATTTGGCGTGCGGGAAGAGCAAGCGCCGGTAATTTTGCAAATCCTTAAAGACGTGACTCCGGCCCTTGATACGGTGTTCAGCCTGGATATCTGTTCCAAGGTCAGCGATGCCGGCATTGTCCCTCACGTGAAAATCGTTGAAGAGAATGCGATTTGGATGTCGCCCAACGGTAAAGTAAATATTGGCCTTGGCCGGCCATTAGTGAGGGAGGGATAGTCATGACACACACACTTCACCGGGTAGGAAGCAGAGAAAGTTTGCAGGGAGACTGGGTTTTTCTCTGTATGCCCAGCAAAGATATTAATCATGAGGCGTCAGGCCCCAAACTCAGAAGATTTCTGGACTTGTGTTTGAAAAATAACTGTGTGACTTTGGGCGATTGCAGAAAAGGGAATGAATATCACCAGCTCAGCCGGGAAAATATGCTGAATAATGTGGAAGACCGTGCGGTTGTTACCGCAACATTTAATAATAAAGATGCCGTAATCGATATGATTGAAGACTTAAAACAAGCGGATCTGGGGCTTTCCATCGTGATTTCCGGCTTAGTGGATGAAGTGGGAGAATGTTGTTCGAAAACAGGTCTTAAGCCACATACCGTTGAACACTCTCTGGGAAGATGGGGAAAAGCAGAAAAGCTGCCACCGCAGGAAATTCTGGAAATTGCAACCATGTGCGGGCACTCGATGATATCGGTAAATTTTATTAATGAAATGATTGACAAAGTCAAAAAAGGAAAAACAACGGCTCAGGCGGCGGCAGACGAATTATTTAAACCCTGCATGTGTGGCATATTTAATACAGACCGTGCAACAAAACTAATCGCAGAAATTGCAAAACGTTAGGCATGATTTTCTTAGATACCTGTATAAACATTGCAAAGGAGGATTGTCATGAAAAAGTGGTTGGCAGTAGTATTGGCTTGTCTTATGTCGGCTTGTTTGGTGGCAGGTTGTGCTTCTCAGGAAAAGGCTTCGGACAAGGCGGCAGCGTTTACGCCTAGCAAAAATACGGAATTTATTGTCCCGTACGCCCTGGTGGCGGCAGTGACCTGTTTGCCCGAATCCTGGCAGATATTATCCAGAAGAACAAGTTTGCGAACGAAGCGCTGATGATTGTGAACAAACCTGGTGGCGCCGGCGCGGTAGGAGATGCATACACCTTTTCGAAAAAAGGGGATAATCATGTAATTACCGCTTACGTTTCCGGGCAAATGACCTCGAATCTGATGAATAAAACAGCGGTAAGCTACGATAAGCTGACTCCCATAGTAAATCTTGCTTTGGATGAATACTTGCTTGGCGTTTTGGCGGGTAACTATAAATCCTTCGATGAACTACTCACCGCGGCAAAGGCTGCTCCAAATGAAATCACCATCGGCGGTTCGGGAAAAGGCACTGAAGATGAGTTGTGTGTCGGGCTTCTTAACAAGCACACAGGAGCCAAGTTTAAGTATGTTCCCTTCAATAGCTCCGGAGAAGTCATGAGTGCCATGCTGGGTGCACACATAAAAGGCGGAATATTCAATCCCAATGAATGCAATGCCCAGATAGCAGCCGGAAAAGTAGCTACGATAGGCGGGTTTGGTGTAAAGAGACTGGAAAGCGTATTTAAGGATACTCCCACCTTTGGGGAGCTTGGTTATAAGAATGTTGTTTTTCAACAATTCCGTGGCATAGCAGGGCCGCCGGATATGTCGCCTGAAGCGGTAAAATTCTGGGTGGAAGCCTTTAGAAAAGCATCACAGACCGAACAGTGGAAAAAAGACTATCTTGCGAAAAACAGTTTAACCGAGCATTTCCTGGAGCCGGAAGCCTACAAAAAGTTTTTGGGCGAGGAAAACCAAAAATATGCCGACATTCTTCAAGATATAGCTGCACAATAAATAAAGTTGAAAACGGCCAGTGATATAAATGTACAAATTAAACGATGGAAGGGAAATAGAAAAATGGCTAAAAAAACGATTCTGGATTTTCAAAGCATGGTCAGCAAAGGAGAAAAAATTGTTTATCTAACCGCTTACGATTATCTCACTGCCAAGATGCAGGAAAAAGCGGGCGTGGATATGATTCTTGTCGGGGATTCCCTGGGGATGGTTTCCTTGGGCTATGATACCACTTTCCCGGTAACAATGGATGATATGATCCGCCATTGCCAGGCTGTCCGCCGGGGCGCGCCTGATACGTTCATTATCGGTGACATGCCATACATGTCTTATCAGGCTTCCGATGTGTCGGCCATTGAAAATGCGGGCAGATTTATCAAGGAGGCCGCCTCGGATTGTGTTAAGCTGGAAGGCGGTGGTTCCAGGATTTTAAACCGCATTCAAGCCATAAGCGAGGCCGGCATACTCGTCATGGGCCATATTGGTCTTACTCCGCAATTCATGGGCCAGATCGGCGGCTATAAAGCCCAGGGGAAAACGGCGCAGGCGGCAATGAGCCTAATCCGGCAAGCTAAGCTTATTGAAGAGGCGGGCGCCTGCAGTATTTTAGTGGAAGGGGTGCCCACCGCTGTTGGCAAAGCAATTGCTGAAAGGGCAGCAATTCCCATCCTCGGCATCGGCGCCGGCTCGTTTACCCACGGGCAACTGCTTATATACGCTGACATGGTCGGGTTTTATGACAATTTCACCCCTAAATTCGTTAAGAAATACGCCAATGTGGGTGAGATCCTTACCACTGCTTTCAAAGAATATACACTGGAGGTGCGTGAAGGAAAATTCCCGGTGGATACTGCGCATACCTACAAGATGGATGAAAAAGAGATTGCAGAACTGGACAAGCTGCTAGCCGAGTAAATAAGGACTTGCTGTAAAAGCAAGTTCCCGGTAGCCGGTAAAGACAGCTGACAGCAGTCATGACAAAAGGAGTGCAGTAAATGGATTTTTTGGTAGCGCTGGCCAGTATCATGATGGTGAACATCGTGCTTAGCGGCGACAATGCGGTGGTCATTGCCATGGCCAGCCGCTGTTTGCCCCCGAAGCAGCAAAAAATGGCTATCCTGTGGGGCAGCGCGGGGGCAATCGGGCTACGGATCATTTTAACCCTTGTGGCAGTGATATTGTTGCAAATACCCTATGTGCAGTTTTTCGGAGGTTTGCTGCTTGTCTGGATTGCCGCCAAACTGCTTATGGAAGAAGACAAGTGCGAAGACGTTGAAGCAAGCGCTTCTTTTATAGCGGCGATTAAAACAATCATTGTCGCCGATTTGGTTATGAGTCTTGACAATACCCTGGCGATTGCCGCGATCGCCAAGGGAGATTATGTTCTGCTTGGTTTAGGTCTGGCTTTCAGTATCCCGCTTATTATCTTTGGCAGCCAAATTATTATTAAAATTATGGATAAATATCCAGTGGTTATATATGCTGGTGCTGCGCTTATAGCATGGACAGCAGGTGAAATGATAGTCGGTGATCCCCAAATAGGCACTGCGATTCGGAATATTGTGCCTGCAAGGTTAATTCCGCTTGTCATTACTGTCGGTGTATTGGTAGTAGGCTTCTGGTGGAAAAAGTCGCATAAAGATCAGACTCATGACAGGCACCAGAACAAGCAGGCCGACACAATAAACTAATCAGCCAACTGGTTTCAAGGGGCTGTCTCAATAAACAATTGAGACAGCCCCTTCCTGTTTTAAGAAAATGCGAGAGGCAGATTCCGCAGAACCTGCCTCTCGGTTGTAATTTAAACCGATTCCAATCCTTTTTTCAGCTTATCTAACAAAGCGATAAGCCTTTCTTTTTCAGTAGTGTCAAGCGCAGACATGAGCTTATGCACATACTGGTTGTGAACAGGAACGAAAGCGTCCATGAGCATAGTAGCACGGTCTGTAAGGTAAAGTTGAAAAACCCGTTTATCGGCGGGGTCAGCCTTGCGAACCACCAGGTCTTCTTTTTCTAACCGGTCAATCAGCCGGGTAATATTAGCCCGGGAAACCAACAGCTTTTTACCTAGCTCTGACTGGGTCAGCCCCTGACCGCCGGTCATGAATAACTGAATTAAGGCATTAAATCTAGCCCTGGACAAACCATACCGGGCAAAGTGCATCTCCAGAACATCATCTAAGGTATCCTGGAATACGGTCAGTTCAATCAGCGTACGTATTGAAAAATAACGGTCCGAAATATCATTGTGCGTGATCTCTGTCAGACCTCCCAAACTCAATTGTTAATATACTAGCAATATTGTAAATGTATTAACAGTTGGAGTCAATAGCTATCCGGCAAGCGCAGCTTTGGGTGCAAAAGACATATATACCGATACCTCCATAAAGTGAAAAAAGACAAATACAAGCGCCGGTACCACGTATTGTAGTAGGATTAAGAGTGAATCAGTGTATTTTTATCTTGTTTCCCCAAAGATAAAATTGGGTTAATCACATATTCTGCGAGTAAGAAACATAGGACAAGCGCAATAATAGACACACTGCAGTATTTCACCCAGATATTGATGTCCAGCTTTTGCACGATACATCCTAGCGGAATAACCACACACTGGTGAATGAAATAAATAGTATAAGAATTAGCGGCAAGCCTGCGCCATAAGTAGGCATTGCTGTCAAAAAAATTCTGGAACACAGCGATCAGGGCAAAGGTGGCGGTTAGTGAAAAAGTAGCGTGGGTAATTGCATGACCTGCTTTAAATAAGACAGGAACATCAGGCATAAGGGTAAATGTCATACGGTAAAACAGAAAAACAAATAACATAATAATTGCCGAGATACCCCATGGTAGCAAGCGGGGGCTATAGCCACCCAGGGTAAACCAGGAATGCTTCCACGCATATACCCCCAGGCCGAAGTAACAAAGGTGTAAGATAAGCCTTACTGGCTGAACCATGAATATAAATTTCACATTAACCCACGCATCATTCCAAAAGTATAAATTGCCGCTAAAGAAGGCGGCCGTAGTAAGCAAGGCAAAGACCGGAAAAAACCATACAGGTGGCGCGGGTTTTTGTACAGACTGTTTAAAGTAGGTGGGATTCAACTGATAGGCAATCGTAAGTATTAAAAAAAACAAGGCTAAGACACCCAGAAACCAGTAATGAGCCTGCTGGTAATAAGGGCCAAAGAAATCATTTTTCCAGAAGGCAAAATAATTGGGAGGTGTGTCCATACGGCTAAATAAAGAACTATATGCGATAAAGGGGGCAATAAATAGTACCCCGCCAATCCAGGGTAGGACAATCCGCTTTAGTTTGTCATTCCAAAAGAGCGCGATTCCTTTTCGCTCTAATACCATCGGGGCAAAATAACCGGCGATCATAAACATAATCGGCATAATATATACGTCTGTTTCTAATATGAAAAAATCAAAAAACATATTTTTCTGTATGTCATTGACAGTCCACCACTTAAGATCCCAGGTCGTATACCCCATCCCAACATGAAATACAACCATTAGAAGAATAATAAAAGCTTTTAGATTATCAAGAAAATATAACCGTTGCTTGCTCGCGGCTGGCAGATTCATTTTACTCCCCCTCTAACCATAACTTTATTTTTCTTTTTCAACATTTATTTATAAAAACCTTTTGAATTATGGAAAAATTTTCAATCATTAAGAAGACGTCAATTTAGCTGAGAAACGAACACTTTTGTAAACGAACGATCAGTTAGTTACAGGATTTGTAATGGATTATATTGACAACGGTTGTGTAAAGCGTTATTATGATATCAAAATATATGTGTAGTCGCTGACTGGTTGTAAAACTAGAGGCTGTGTCCCGAAGGGATACAGCCTCTATATTTTTGCTCTGTACTATTTATTAATTAAGTGGATGCTGATTAGTGAGAAACTAAAGGCTGGAAAATATTTCTATACTATATGAAATATTTCCCGGCTTTTCTTTTCCGCAAAGAAAAAAAGCTGATATCAAGCTGCAATCAAACTAAATTACGCGTATGAGGTGGTAAAATGGCACAGTATATTGAACAATTGCGACATGTGTGTTCGCTGGGGGCTTTGCAATCCGTGCTGGCGATTGACCGGGCCGTCCCTATTCTGCACGCCGGGCCGGGCTGTGGGCAGAAGCTCTGGGGCGCTCTGGGTTTTCAGAACGGGTGCCAGGGCTCCGGCTATGTCGGCGGTCATTCTGTTCCCTGCACCAACATTGGGGAGAAAGAGGTTATTTTTGGTGGTGACGAGCGATTAAGAAATATCGTTGAGAACTCGCTGAAGGTCATTGACGCCGATCTATATGTGATTGTGACTGGCTGTACAGCCGACATTGTCGGTGATGATGTCGGGGAAGTGGCCCGCCGCTTTCAGGAACAGGGAAAACCTGTGGTTTACGCTGAAACCGGCGGCTTTAAGGGAACCAACTTTTTTGGCCATGAATTGATCATTGATGCAATTATCGACCAATACTTGCAGCCTGCTGATAAGGCAGAGCCCGGTCTTGTCAATATTTGGTCAGTTGTTCCGTTTCATGATGCCTTCTGGGTGGGAAATTTAAAAGAGATTGAGAAGCTGATCAATGAATTAGGGTTAACGCCCAATGTTATCTTCGGACCTGGGAATGGCCTAAAAGCGCTTAATAGAGTACCTCAGGCTCAATTTAACCTCTTGATCTCTCCCTGGGTGGGACTGAAGAATGTCAGGCATTTGGAGGAAAAGTTTGGTACGCCGTATCTGCATTACCCTGTATTGCCGATCGGCCCGACGGAAACTGGCAGGTTTCTCCAGACCGTAGGGAGCTATGCCGGGGTAGAGCCAAAGCGAATTGAGAAAGTGATCGCCAGACATGAAACCGGGTATTTTTATTTTATCGAACGGGCAGCAGATGTATTGTTGGAGACCAGACTGTTGCCCCGGCGGTTTGTTACGATATCGGATAGCTTTTATGCTTTGGGTATTGCCAAGTTTTTAGTGAATGATATGGGGCTTCTGCCGGAAACGCAATATATCACCGATGGGGTAGCGGAAGAATATCAGAGTAGGATTGCTGCAGAATTTGAAAACTTCAATGATGGTATCACGGCCAAGGTTGTGTTTACCAATGATGGCGGTGCGGCCCATCAGGATATTCGCACAATTAAATTCCGGGGGCGGCCATTAATCCTGGGCAGTGCCTGGGACAAAGCGCTGGCCCAAGAGATTAACGGCTATCAGCTTTCCGTATCAATGCCAATCAGCGACAGACTGGCTTTAAACCGGTCTTATGTGGGTTATGAAGGCGGGTTGCGGCTGGTAGAAGACATCTATTCCCTGGTATTAAGTGATTTCCAATAGCTTAGCTGATTAGTTAACAAACTAAAGGCAGAAAGTAACTCTTTCTGCCTTTTTGAGTTTGGAATATAAGGAGGCGTACATATGAGTAAAAAAATTAAGCAGATTGCGATTTATGGCAAAGGCGGTATTGGGAAATCGACGACGACGTCGAATATCAGTGCGGCATTGTCTAAGTTTGGCCTGAAAGTCATGCAATTCGGGTGTGACCCGAAAGCGGATTCAACGAATACGCTGCGGGGCGGCAGCTATATTCCCACAGTGTTGGATACCCTGCGGGAAAAAAATCAGGTAAAAGCAGAAGATGTTGTTTTTAAAGGGTTTAATGGTGTTTATTGCGTGGAGGCCGGTGGTCCTGCTCCCGGGGTAGGCTGCGCCGGGCGGGGGATTATTACTGCTGTGCAATTGCTTAAGCA
>JAQSXM010000364.1 GCA_029256645.1 Sporomusa sp.
CACTCACAAATAGTGAGTGCTTTTTTAATAGGATAGTGCAAAGGCTTAGACCGTTCAGAGTGCCCCAGCTGCTAGGCGGAGGGAGGACGCGACCGGAGTGTACTGGGAAGTACGTCGGAGGAAGCGCCCGGACTGGACAACGATACCGTCGCCTATGAGACTACTTTACGATGAATGTCTGGCGGCTAGCTTGTTGTAACAGCATCGCACAGATGGGGTGCTATGGACGGTCGTAGTAGCCGAAGGTACTTGGCTGGCTGGCCTGGGAGATTAGGAAGTTGCTGGTTACTAAAACACCTACAAATTATGTGGGTGTTTTTTTATTGTCGTACAGACCGGAGGACGTTTCTGTATAGTTCTAGTATTTTTACTAAATGATTGTTACTTTAGGCACAAATAGCTAATTGACATCCCCTAAATCCTGGCATATAATAAGAATATAAAAAAATCACCCACAATTAGCGGGTGTTTTTTTTTGCAGGTTAGGATATTCATAAGAGTATTAGTAGTTATTTTATTATGAAGGAATGGTACTAAAATGGAAAAATATCAAAAGCATGGTATTAACCCCTTCCTTATCAGTATAGCTACAGGTCAGGAGGTAAATGGTGTACTGGAGCGTCCAACCGTTGCCACACTACCTGGTAAGTATCCTAGGCATGTGTATAAATATATGAAAGAGATTAACCGGGAATTTCCTGAAAACATTTTTCGCTTGAAGTGTAAAGCGTGTGGAAAAAATGGAGATTATGATCTAGGTACCTTGGTGTTGCCAACAACTGACAAGAATATATTGGAGAGTTTTCAGGCAGTAGGCTATTTTCGCTGCAAGCATTGTAATGCCGCTGGTGAGTGGGAATTATCTCAACATATGCAAACAGTGCTTGCAGGGAAAATGGCAGCAGCTGCTATTGAGAATAAAGGAAAAGATAAAGTGACAAGCGGTGTGATTTTTGGACAAGCTCTTATAGATAGTGAGTTTGCACCTCGTTGGGGCAGTGAAGCTGAAACGTATTTTCTTAATAAACTCTTTAAGAATCCCCAGGATGTTTATCTTTGGAATCGCTTAGGGAATATATATTATAAAGGCAAACGGCCTGAATTGGCTGTTTGTGCGTACGAGCAGGCATTATTTATTGAGTTGGGACAAGTTGAGTCGCATTTTTCTCTAGGACAAATACTGCTGGATTGTGGTGAATTTGAATCTGCAGCCGAACATCTAAGACAAGCAGTGGCTTTTGCACATCAATATACAGCACTGTCGGCTTATGATCTTAGAGAGATTATTGTTGGTGCATTAACTGTATTGATTAATATCTATAACCAAAGCGGCAAGAAAATTGATATGTTGCCAAGACCCAGTGAGTTAGCCGTAGCTCACTATACCCAAAACCAGGTTGCAGCGACAACTAATTTTGATTTTGAGATTAACACTAATCGCCGGGAGACCCTTTATCCGTTAGCTGAAGTGTATATGGGTATACGCAGGAATGAATTGTCAGAAGAAGATCGAGCAACACGTATACCACGCCTGAAAGTAGCGTGGCCGGTAACCAGCAAAGTCAATAAACAAAAGCCCGCTAAAAAAAACAGAAAAAGAAAGTAAGGTAGACTTAGAGTCATCTTCTTATAAACAGAGGTGACTCTTTATATTTTGCTAGTCAAGCTACTCACTGAAGCTTACTTTCTCAAGTGATGTAAAACTGATAAATCTACTTGTAATTAGCATTTTATGACTAGATTAATAGAGAAGGAATTATTCTTGTTTTGTTGAATAAGTATTACAATGTTACTATCGGGGACACCTGGAGAAGATTATTGTACGTAACAGACGGTATGTTTTACTATCAGGAGGAGAATATTCTATGACATTAAAAAGTGATATAGTTAAAAAAGGATCAACCCGGGCGGCTCACCGTTCGTTATTTTATGCAATGGGCTATACTCCCAAAGAGTTAGAGAAACCAATGATTGGCATTGTTAATGCCTTTAATGAGATTATTCCTGGTCATATGCATCTTAGAGATGTAGCCGAGGCTGTGAAACTGGGAGTGGCTGCGGGCGGCGGTATGCCGGTTGAATTTCCGGCTATTGGCATTTGCGATGGTATTGCTATGGGTCATGATGGTATGAAATATCCGCTGCCTAGTCGCGAGCTTATTGCCGATTCTATTGAAGCTGTGACTATCGGTCACCGGTTTGATGGTTTGGTGCTTATTCCTAACTGTGACAAGATCGTTCCAGGTATGCTTATGGCGGCAGCCAGACTTAATATTCCCTGTATTGTAATGAGCGGTGGCCCTATGCTTGCAGGGCGTTACCAGGGGCGTGATATCAGTGTAAGTACTATGTTTGAAGCAGCAGGGCTGTTTGAAGCTGGTAAGATTACGGCTGGGGAGCTAGAGCAAATGGAGAAATCCGCCTGTCCAGGCTGTGGATCATGCGCGGGTATGTTTACTGCCAACACGATGAACTGTATGGCTGAAGCGCTTGGCATGGCATTACCTGGCAATGGTACTATCCCTGCAGCTCACTTTGGGGCTCGCCGGATGATGGCCAAGCAGTCCGGAGAAATTATCGTTGATTTGGTTAAACGTGATGTTAAGGCTCGCGATATTATGAATCGTAATGCGTTTGAAAACGCAATGACTGTTGATATGGGGATAGGCGGATCCTCCAATACAGTATTGCACCTTACTGCTATTGCTTACGAGGCTGGTATTGAACTACCGCTTTCGCTTTTTGATGAGATTAGTGCCAAGACTCCTTACATTACCAAACTAAGCCCGGGGGGAACTCATCATATCCAGGATCTTAATGAAGCTGGCGGTATTTCGGCGGTGTTAAAAGAACTTAGCAAGTGTGGTGGAATTCATACTGATGCTCTGACCGTAAACGGCACTATTGCCGATAGAATTGAACATGCCTCTATCTATCGGCCTGAAGTGATTAAAACAGTGGAAGCGCCGTATCGCAACACCGGTGGGATTGCGATTTTAAATGGAAATCTGGCTCCGGATGGTGCTGTGGTAAAAGAAAGCGCTGTAAAAGAGGATATGCTTACCTTCGAAGGGATTGCTCGTGTATTTAACTCCGAAGAGGAGGCTATTGACGCTATTCTTGGTAAAAAAATTAAAGATGGCGATGTTGTGGTTATTCGCTATGAAGGCCCTAAAGGCGGACCTGGCATGAAAGAAATGCTTAATCCGACAGCTGTAATTGTTGGGATGGGCCTTAAAGTGGCACTTTTGACAGATGGACGCTTTAGCGGCGCTACTCAAGGTGCGTGTATTGGGCACATTTCTCCTGAAGCGATGGAAGGCGGCCCGATTGCTCTCTTAGAAGATGGGGATATTATTAATATTGATATTCCCGGGCGCAAGCTTGAATTCAAAATAAGTCCTGAAGATCTAGTTAAGCGTAAAGCCGACTGGGTTAAACCAGCGCCTAAAGTCACTACTGGATATCTGGCCAGATATGCTAAGCTGGTTACTTCTGCAAATACAGGTGCCGTACTTAAATAGATACGTCAATATATTATAAATATTAAAAGGGCTATTTGAAAGATCAAATAGCCCTTTTAAATATTAACTGATTTTTCTAAATTGAGTGTATAATGATTGACATGCTAGGTTACAATATGCTACGCTAGATGTATAAACCCCAGAACCTTATTGCATTTAGTAAGTTGTAACGTATTGACATAATGTTATATTCTATGTTAGGATGTAAAAGTCGCGCTAGTGCATATAAGTGAAAGCATATATCAAAATAGCAGAAACTAATAAAGCAAAACTAGTTGACACAATCAAACTAACGTGGTAATATATAAAAGCTGTCAAATTTAGCAGCAATATAGAAATGACAACTAACGTTCCCTGAAAACTGAACAATGTAAAGTAATGCATCATAAAAATGCCAGATGTGCGATGTGCTGCTTGCAGCACAAGCAACAAACAAGATTTGAT
>JAQSXM010000365.1 GCA_029256645.1 Sporomusa sp.
TCGGCATGGTTGGATATCCCCTTTCTATTATGTGCTGGCTTGCATATTGTTGTTGGGTTTAGGAGCAACAATCATAATCATATTTTTACCTTCGAGCTTGGCTTCGCGTTCGATATTAGCCATTTCCTTAAGTAGACTAGCCATTCGTACCAGCACTTGCTTGCCAAGTTCAGGATGGGAAAGTTCCCGGCCTCTGAACATGATCGTTACTTTGACTTTGTCGCCATCTTCCAAAAAGCGTTGGGCATTCTTTAGTTTAACGTTAAAATCATGATCCTCAATGTTGGGACGGAGTTTAACCTCTTTAAGTGCAACTACCTTTTGCTTTTTTTTGACTTCTTTGTCGCGTTTTTGCTGTTCATACAGGAACTTACCAAAATCCATAATCCGGCATACCGGCGGCTTAGCCGTTGGTGCCACTTCCACCAAGTCAAGATTTTGTTCTCCTGCTAAACGCAACGCGTCTCTTAGCGACATAATCCCCAGCTGCTCATTAGTACTGCTGACTAACCGAACATCCCTAGCCCGAATCTCCTCATTCATTTTTAAAGTCTCTTTGCTAATTGCCGCTCACCTCCTGATATACTTTTTAAAAAACAAAAAGCGGATGGCATATACCACCCGCGCAACAGCATAATCAAACTAACGATTTGCTTGATGTAACCCTACTAACTACCCTTTTGGCGTTGTAAGGTGAGAAGCGGATGGCTTCTGCTTTAAAAACGATTTAATTTACTTGATAATATTAACACCAAGTACCTAGTAAAGTCAAGCTCTTATTTTACTTTTTTAGCTTTTACTAGTAATTTCGCCAATTACAGTAGTAATAAAGCGATCAATAGGCATCGCACCAATATCACCCTGGCCGCGCTTACGAACAGCTACACTGCGTGTTTCGGCCTCTTTATCACCAACAACCAGCATATATGGTACTTTTTCCAGTTGGGCTTCACGAATCTTGTACCCGATCTTTTCATTGCGGTCATCAACTTCTGCCCGGATGTCCTGATCACGCATCTCTTGGGCTATCGTCCTGGCAAACTCAGCATGACGTTCACTAATTGGCAGAATCTTGACTTGTACAGGGGCCAGCCAAATGGGGAAGGCCCCGGCAAAATGTTCGATTAAGATCCCAATAAACCGCTCGATACTACCATAAGCTACCCGGTGAATCATCACCGGCCGGTGCTTCTGACCATCTTCACCAACATATGTCAAATCAAATTTTTCCGGCATTAACATATCCAGCTGGATAGTACCACACTGCCAAGTACGGCCAATTGAATCTTTAAGGTGAAAGTCAATTTTGGGACCGTAAAAAGCACCGTCGCCCGGATTAATCTTAAAGGGCATATTAAGCTCTTCCAATGCTTCTTTAAGCGCAGTAGTAGCAGTTTCCCATACCTCATCAGATCCCATGGCTTTTTCCGGCTTAGTACTAAGCTCAGCATGATATGAGAGTCCAAACACACTGTAAACAGTATTAAAGAGTTCAATAACCTTCTTAATCTCAGCCTTAATCTGCGTTGGCAGCATAAAGATGTGAGAATCATCTTGAGTAAAGCTGCGTACCCGCATAAGCCCATGCAGTGCTCCTGATATCTCATGCCGGTGTACAAGCCCCAGTTCACAGGTACGAAGCGGAAAGTCACGATAACTATGGTGTTGTGTACGATATACCAGAATACCACCTGGACAATTCATCGGCTTTACGGCATACCCTTCATCATCAATTTTAGTAAAATACATATTCTGGCGATAGTGATCCCAGTGGCCTGACTGCTGCCATAGTTTTTGATGAAGAATAATCGGGGTTTTAATTTCCTGGTAACCATATTTTACATGCAGCTTACGCCAAAAAGCCTCAAGTTCATTTCTAATAATCATGCCTTTGGGATGAAAGAACGGGAACCCTGGGCCTTCTTCCTGAATACTGAATAAATCAAGCTCACGGCCCAGCTTGCGATGGTCACGCTTAGCAGCCTCCTCCATCATCGTTATATAAGCATCCAAATCGGCCTTCTTCTCAAATGAGGTTCCATAGATACGCTGAAGCATCTTCCTTTTCTCGTCTCCGCGCCAGTAAGCGCCGGCAATACTTTGGAGCTTGATCGCTTTAACACGCCCGGTAGACTGAACATGAGGGCCTGCACATAAGTCAACAAATTCACCCTGCTTATAGAGCGATATCTGTACGTCTGCCGGCAAATCACGGATGAGTTCCTGTTTATATAGCTCGCCCTGATCACCAAACAGTGTTATCGCTTCCTCGCGGCTCACTGTCCTACGCTCAAGTGGCAGGTTTTCTTTTACGATTTTTTCCATCTCAGATTGAATTTTCCCCAAATCCTCAGGAGTAAAAATATGGCTAGTATCAAAATCGTAATAAAACCCATTGGCAATCGCCGGGCCAATCCCAATCTTGACATCACCGTATAAACGCTTAACAGCTTGTGCTAAGATATGTGATGAGGTATGGCGTAAAGCATCCTTGCCCTCAGTGTCTTCAAAGGTCAAAAATTCTACGGCAGTATCCTTGTCTAGTCTAGTGGTCAAATCTGTGACTTTGCCATCTACCTTTGCAACCAGCGCTGCTTTAGCTAGGTTGCGGCTAATTGATTCAGCAGCTTCAGCCAGTGTTACCCCTTGTTCAACTTCGCGCACAGCTCCGTCTTTTAGTGTCATCTTAATTTTACCCATCTTCGGCAACCTCCTAAATTAAATAAAAAAAACTCTCATTCCCTATAGGGACGAGAGTTTTTATACCCGTGGTTCCACCCTGCTTGGCGAAACTCGCCAGCTCAGAACTTTGATAACGGGGAAATAGCCCCGGCTCAACTTAGTCTTACTAGTTCAGTTGAGCAGTTTCGAGGTGGTAATAAACGCTTGGTTTGCGTAAAGATGTTTACAGCCTATGACATCTTTTCTCTGTGACGCCTTTCAAGACCTTATCTTGTCCCCGGCATTACTATTAGCATTAGTTTTTAATTATTAAATTATATACAAATTCAACAACCTTGTCAAGACTACAATTCAGTATGATTCGAATTCCCTGCAAAATCGGTAATGCACATCTCACAACCATCACATAATACTACCCGGCCGTCAAAAACACTTCTGATTGTCTCCAATGCTTCTTCATCCCTGGTTCGATTAGTACTATGAACCATGATATTATGGGGCGCAATTGTGATGAGTGCACTTATTAACAGATCCTCAAAATTAAGCCCCTTATCATCGCTTACATTACAGCTTTGAAGCACGGCATTATCCAGATGCTGATTTTTTATTATTTTACGGTGTGAATCATAAATTTTAAACACACCGGCACCACTGATAACAACATGAGCTTCCTCAACCCGTGGCTCCTGAACATCAACAAAATAGCGCAAAACCCGAATAAACTCCTTATATTCAAGGTCCATCATAAAATCATCCACAACTTTATCAATAACTTCAGCTAACTGTAGCCGATAATCTTTCAGCCGGAAATTTAAAAAACCATCAAGTACCAGCTCGTGATGATTATCAAGATAATCCAAGATACGCGCCATGATCAGGTCATAGCGAGCATCCGGACTGGACCTGAGTGCTCTCACTGCATTGGACTCGACTATAGCACGCTCATCTTGATTAAAGTAACAATAGTTGCTGGTAACGATTTTATTGATAAGCTTGTTTTCCTCAGTATTAATGATCCAGTTGGCAAGTATCTGAGAGACACTGCTTCTTAACACATTCTTGATCCGCTCGTAATTACGAAAGGAAAGCTCGCCGTCACTGATATTTAAACCAAGAAACTTATATCCGCCTCGATCAAGTTCTTCTATAACTACGCGGAAGCCTTCTTGGGTCAGCGTTTTACAGTCGCATTCCAGTTTTTCCCTGATTTCCCCAGTTGTTCCGTTCAGGCCAATCGAAAGTAACTTCACCACCCTCACTCCCTTCTCATATAGTATATGTTCCATTGATTCCGGCCTTTTATAATAATTTTAATTACTTTATCTTGAATAGTAATTACCTTAAGTACATTCGGAATAACAAAAAAAGTCTTTTCTGTTTCTAGTGCTTTTATATGTGTCAACAGCACTTCGTCCATATACTTGCTGCTAATACTAAGTGAATAGCCAACAAACACCAGACGGTGATCTGTTAAATAGAGAGCTCCGTTTAAAACATCTCCATCACAGCTGTAACTGGCCAGACACTTTTTTATGATGGTCTCATCTGGTTCTAACGGAAAACTGTACATCGCAAAAACCCCTTAAGCCTGCCTAGCATCTTCAGGCACAATCAAAAATTCAATCTCCGGGTTGCGCTCCATGACCCATCTAAGCTGCCATTCATTACTAATTAAAGCGACCGGCCTATCCTTTATATCCTGTACCAAAAGACCGGCATCCATATTTTTCATAGACTTTATGTCAATATTTTCGCCGCTGAGCCATCTGGCAACAGAGTACTGCAATCGATTCATTAAAATATCAACACCATATTCATGTTTCAGTCGGTATTCGAGTACTTCAAACTGCAGTGAGCCGACAACCCCAATTACAAAAGATTCTACTCCATAATCAGGTTGACGAAATACCTGGACAGCCCCCTCTTGGGTCAATTGAGTCATCCCTTTAACAAACTGTTTACGTTTCATCGTGTCTTTAGCCTGAACACGGGCAAATTGTTCCGGCGGGAACACCGGAAAGTCCTGGAAGGTAAAATTAAACCCCTCCTGACATAGTGTATCGCCAATGCCAAAAATACCCGGATCAAATAAACCGATAATATCACCTGGATAAGCTTCGTCGATAATTGTCCGTTCCTGAGCTAAGAACTGCTGCGGCTGAGCTAACTTTACAGGCTTACCAGACTGCGTGTGGTAAACTGTCATACCCCGTTCAAACTTGCCTGAGCATATTCGCATAAATGCCAGGCGGTCACGATGGGCCGGATTCATATTTGCCTGGATCTTAAACACAAAGGCTGAGAACTTATCATCAGTAGGACAAATCAATCCTTCTGACGATACTCTTGGCATGGGTGGCGGTGCCAGCTCTAAGAAGTCTTCCAAAAACAGTTGCACACCGAAATTAGTCATTGCGCTGCCAAAAAACATCGGGGTTAGTTCCCCTCTGGCTACTATATCTGAATCAAACGCTTCACCACCCATATCTAACAGCGCAATATCATCACATAGCGCCTGATGAATATCGGCACCAAGGATTTCTTTAAAGGCCGGATCATCCACATTGCCTTGCTTTGATGGCAATGCCCATTGGCCATGTACACCGCTACGCTCAAACAACTCAATCTTCGCTTGTTTTCGCACATAGATACCAGTATATTTACCGTCAATTCCAATTGGCCAGTTCATCGGATAAGCACGGATACCCAGAACATTCTCTATCTCTTCCATAAGCTCAAAAGGATTACGACCATAGCGGTCAAGCTTATTCACAAATGTGAATACTGGTATCCCCCGCTGTTTACAAACCTGAAACAGTTTTTTCGTCTGATCTTCGACGCCTTTGGCTACGTCAATAAGCATTACTGCACTATCGGCTGCCATTAACGTCCTATATGTATCTTCACTGAAATCCTGGTGACCTGGAGTATCCAATATATTGACCCGGTAGCCGTCATAATCAAATTGCAGCACACTGGAGGTTACTGAAATACCACGTTGTTTCTCAATCTCCATCCAGTCAGAAACTGCATGCTTTTGCGCTTTTCTGGCCTTGACCGAACCAGCCAGGCGAATGGCTCCGCCGTAAAGTAATAATTTTTCTGTTAACGTTGTTTTGCCGGCATCAGGGTGAGATATAATCGCAAAGGTGCGCCGTTTATTAGTTTCGGGAGCAAGGTTTGACATTTATTGCCTCCTAAAATGATTTAATATTATTTTTTTGCGGCATAACAGGCCTATTACCGGGCATAATCATACCGAGACTATTAATGGAGGGACACTTATGAGTATACATATGAGTCAACTGCCAGTCAAAAAAGTTTTTATTGATGCCGGTACACTTTCAGGCGACGGCATATATGAGTTTACTGTCGATTGCGGTGCCGTGTATTTTGGTGCAGTTTATGATAATGATGGCAACCTGAGATCAATTGATCAGTATTTTTATACTGATCGTTTTTCCCGTGACGATATCGAAAGTGCTATAAATGACGATCAATTGCTCACTGTCGACAATCGAGATTTTCCAACAAAAGCCTACCTGCTAAGTAAAAATGTATCAGGCCAGGATTGGCTGAGATTCCATGCCATTGTGCCCTGTGCAGTAAACCCTGATTATTTTTACAACAAATTTATCGGCGAGTAAATCCCTTATATAACGTAAACAGTACAATAATTTAATATACACCATTAATTAACAGTAGTCAATGTTACCTTATAATCCACTTAGATTCTCTGGTTTGAAAATACGTTGACATAATTATGTATAGTACTATATAATACATTTTGTGGTAAAATTCAAATATCGCGGGATGGAGCAGTTGGTAGCTCGTCGGGCTCATAACCCGAAGGCCGCAGGTTCAAGTCCTGCTCCCGCAACCATGCTGGTGTAGCTCAGTCGGTAGAGCGTATCCTTGGTAAGGATAAGGCCACCGGTTCAATCCCGGTCACTAGCTCCATATTGTTGGCGGCGTAGCTCAGCTGGCTAGAGCATTCGGTTCATACCCGAAGGGTCCGGGGTTCAAATCCCTGCGCCGCCACCAACTGCTTTTTAAACCTTGCCGGTTATGGCAAGGTTTTTTTATGCATGGTGATTATATTTTATATAAACAAAAAGGCTCACAGATAAAAATCTGTAAGCCTGTTATGTACTGGTGGGACTAACTGGACTCGAACCAGTGACCCCTACGATGTCAACGTAGTACTCTAACCAACTGAGCTATAGTCCCTTAACACACAATAAATTATATTACGGTTAACCAAAATAGTCAAGCAATAATTTATAAGTTCAGCTAAGTCTCAGAGCCAGTTAAATGCTCTGAGACTTAGCTGAGCTAATCCAGGAGCTTAACGCCACTTATTCCGCTGCAATAAGCAGGGGTATCAGTGGCGGTTAGCTTTCGGATAATTAGTATAGAATATTGTTAGCAATGACCAGACGCTGAATTTGATTAGTACCTTCATAGATCTGCATGATTTTAGCATCTCTCATGTATTTCTCTGCCGGGTATTCTTTCGAATAGCCATAACCACCCAGTACTTGTACCGCATCGATAGTAACCTTCATCGCAGTATCAGCGGCAAAACAT
>JAQSXM010000366.1 GCA_029256645.1 Sporomusa sp.
AATTTAGCAGTTTCTGCTGAGAATGCGTTAACCCAAGGGGCTGCTGATATACCAATTGTCAGCGTATTGCCAGAAGCATGTGATCAGTGTCCAATTGATAAATTTATGGTTACTGATGCCTGTCGTAACTGTGTGGCACACCATTGCATCAATAGCTGCGCCCGAAAAGCAATTATGGTGGTCAACAACAGAGCTTATATTGATCAATCTAAGTGTGTCGAATGTGGACTCTGTAAAAAGTCCTGTCCATACTGTGCTATTATTGAAATCAGCCGTCCTTGCGAACGGGCCTGCGATTTAGAAGCAATCAATGCGGGAGCTGATCGCCGGGCTGTGATCGATTACGATAAATGTGTTTCCTGTGGTGCCTGTAAGACGGCTTGTCCCTTTGGTGCAATAGGTGACAGGTCTATCATTGTACAGTTAATACAACTATTAAAAAATACGGATAAACATATCTATGCAATTTTAGCCCCTGCTTTTATTGGACAGTTTGGCTTAAAGGTCAAGCCGGGACAAGTGATGAAAGCGGTCAAAGAATTGGGTTTTTATGAAGTTCATGAAGTTTCGTTCGGTGCTGATATTACAACTATTGAGGAAACCAAAGAGTTTGCCGCTTCTGTGCCTGCTGAGCGCCCTTTTCTGACGACCTCCTGTTGTCCGGCTTTTGTTGGGTTAGTTGACAAGCACATGCCTCAAATGCAGCCGCATGTCTCTTCGACTGTTTCTCCCATGATTGCAACCGGCCGATGGATCAAAAACAATGATCCTGATGCGGTAGTCGTTTTTGTTGGTCCCTGCATTGCCAAAAAGGCAGAGGCTCAGAAATATCCTGAAGATATTAATTATGTGTTAACTTTTGAAGAAATGACAGCAATGCTGGTCGGAGTTGGTATTAATGTAACCGAAGTGGAAGATGATGGTTATCAAACGGTTGCCTCGCGGGATGGAAATGCATTTGCAAGGGCTGGCGGACTCGTGCAGGCTGTAGTCGATGCAGCAGCCCAAATGGCTCCCGATGTTGTTGTTAAGCCACATCGTTCTGAAGGACTGGGCAATTGCAAAACGGCCCTGAAGCAACTCAAGGAAGGCAAGATTGATGCTAATTTCTTTGAAGGAATGGCGTGCTACGGCGGCTGCGTAGGCGGACCGGGTACATTGACGGATTACCGGGTTACCACCAGGCTGGTTGATAATCATGCCAATACGGCCAAAGTAACGGCATCACCTGAAAATAACACAGCGATTGAGGAAATAAAGAAAGGCGAGAATTGGCATCACGGACATTAATATTATGTTTTCTGCTTTACCAAATGCTGCTTTTTATGCTACAATATAGCCTGATTTAGATTGTCTGAGAGGAGCAACAATATGTCTGGACATTCCAAATGGGCAAATATAAAACACAAAAAAGGTAGAATGGATGCCCTTAGAGGAAAACTCACAACAAAAATAGGGCGAGAAATTACAGTGGCCGTACGAATTGGCGGTGCAGATCCGACCGGTAATATGCGGCTTAAGCTGGCATTGCAAAAAGCGAAGGAAAACAATATTCCTAAGGAAAACATTCAGCGTGCGATTCAAAAAGGATCGGGAACACTGGATGGTGCCAATTACGAAGAAATTACCTATGAAGGCTACGGTCCGGGTGGGGTTGCCGTTACGATTGAGGTTATGACGGATAATCGTAACCGTACTGCGGCGGATGTGCGTCATTTGTTTACAAAATATGGCGGTAATCTGGGAGAATCAGGTTGCGTTGCATGGATGTTTAAGAAAAAAGGTTTGTTTGTTATTGAAAAAGAAGGGGTAGATGAAGAAACTCTTATGCTTGTTGCTCTTGAGGCAGGTGCTGAGGACTTTAAAGCAGAAGACCAATACGAAATTACAACTGCCCCCGAAGATTTTGATAGCGTGCAGCAGGCATTAGACCAAAACAAGGTTACTACTTTAGTCGCTCAGGTTACCATGGTTCCCGAAACTACAGTGGAATTGAATGGCGATGAAGCTGTTAAAATGGTTAAACTGATTGATGCTCTTGAAGACCATGATGACGTTCAAGAGGTCTATACTAATGTAGAATTACCTGAAGATATGGAGTAGTACCACCCAAAATTAATGCGGTCAAGGTACTGGTAATCCAGCTTTTGTATTATATGTATACTCTATGCAATAATTGGTAATTATAATGGCAACACAAAACATAAGGAGTGTTTTTGATGTTGCCATTTAGTAATAGCACCAAAATACGAGCGGCTCTAACTGTGCTTTGTATTCTTCTAGCCTGTACGGGAGTTTATTATTTTGTAAAGCCATCGGCAAGCTCTGATATGCCTCCTGCATTGCCAAGAGAAACAGAAGTAGCTAAACAGGATGCAAAGATTAAAATTACTTCCACGACAGATATCGTTCAAAGGATTGTCTACCTAAAATGTAATGAAGAGGAAACATTCCGAACTAAACCTGCCGATAATTTAATAGGGTTGAATTATCAGCAGATCCAGCAAATATATTCGGGATGGACAATTGAAAAGTTTGATATGCCTGAAGTGGAAATGTCTCTTAAGGTGAATAGCTTATGCCGTGAGCATGCCAATAATATGTTTATTGGTGTAAAGGATGGTTACGTAGCTGTTTTTCATGGCAAGCCAGGGGGCAAGGCAATTCTTAAAGAGGTAACGAAAATACCGATTACAAAGCTAGTGCCCGGGGATGCGGAAGAGTTAAAGCATGGAATGATTGTTCAATCAAGGGAAGAATTACTTCGTTTTATTGAAGGATTAGAGTCAAGGTAGAGTGAGGTGGGGTTAACGCCCTGCCTTTTTTCTTGCTCTAAAAGGATAATGCTTTTTATTTGTCGAATTTGGAGGTTTGAGAAAAAGGGAGGCTTGAGGGCCATGCTGGCGATTGGTATTGATCCGGGAACAGCCATTTGCGGGTACGGTGTTGTTGAAGCAGTGGGAAGCCGTTTGAAAGCGATCTCATATGGCGCGATTCGTACCAGTCCGGTTCTTAGTGCTGCGGATAGGCTGCAAATTATTCATCATGAACTTGATCTTTTATTAAAAAAATATCAGCCTGATATCGTCGGTGTAGAACAACTGTTTTTCAATAAAAATGTTACTACGGCAATGGCGGTAGGGCAGGCACGAGGAGTAATTCTACTGGCTATAGCCCAAAATGATATTTCGCTGGCTGAGTTTACACCATTGCAGGTCAAACAATCGGTAGTGGGATATGGAAAAGCGACAAAAGAACAGGTCATTTATATGACTCAACGGCTGCTATCTTTAGTGGAGAAACCAAAACCAGATGATGTGGCTGATGCTTTAGCGATTGCCATATGTTCAATTCATAGCAGCGGTTCCAATAAAATGTGGAGTGTAAAACCATGATTGGCTACATAAAAGGGCAAGTATCACATTTATTTTCCGATTTTTGTTTTGTTGACGTACAAGGCGTTGGTTACCGGGTGTTTGTACCTAATTCAACACGGCAGAAGCTTTCGACAGGGATGACTGTTGTTTTGTTTACGCATCTAAATGTACGGGAAGATGCAATGCTGTTATATGGCTTTATTACGCAAGAAGAATATGAACTTTTTTTACATCTTATTTCAGTTACGGGCATTGGTCCCCGAGTTGCTCTTGGTATTTTATCTGCCGCTAATCCGGAAGGTTTCCGGCTGGCTGTCAGTCAGAAAAACATAAGTATGTTAACTAAAATTCCCGGGATAGGCAAAAAGACGGCTGAACGTCTGATTCTTGAGCTTCAGGATAAACTGGGAGCCGGTGGTCAGGCAGAACCAGCTGCCGGTCAGGCAGTCATCAGTCCGATGGCTGATGATGTGCAGACGCAAGCGCTGCAGGCCTTGATTGCACTTGGTTATAATCAGGGGGAAATTGCACCGATCATGCGAAAGGCAGGCAGTGATGTAAAATCAGTCG
>JAQSXM010000367.1 GCA_029256645.1 Sporomusa sp.
TCATACGACGTTCCCGTAAGGTACTTAAACGAATATCATTCTCAACTTGAATGAGAGTATCGGTATTAATTGCATAGCAAAGCGCCTGCTCTTCTTCTGTTAAACAATCAAACCAGATACTTTCATATTCGCCGGTGGTTACAGCGTTTTTATTCCCTGGCATTCCACGTCCTCCGCGGTTTCCAAGGGCATTTTTGTTTCCTTTAGGTGCGCCATGACCTTTAGCATTTTTACTGCCAATAGGTGGACCTCGTCTCTTCATACTGTTTTCTTGAACGGTAACGTTACCATTGGATTTATCATTTTCATTAGTAACGTTACCATTCCCATTGGTAACGTTACCGTTTGATTTAGTATCCCACTTATCTTGGCATTTCCATTTTCGGATCAAAGTTTCGGCAACACCAAGCTGCTCTGCAATTTCTTTTAAAGGAGTCTTTTTATTGCTATCTCTCCAAATTTCAAATGCCTTGTCTCTTTCTGGCCTTCTTTTTGCTGCCATATTACATATCACCCACCTCCATCAGAACTCATCCTTTTGAAGCTCAATATCAAGCTCAATCAGCTTCTTTAAATCATCTACACTGTTGATTTCGATATTACCTTTCTGAAAGTCGCTCACCCACTTGGCAATGCCTGCTTGAACAATTTTACGGTACTTTACTTTGGAATCTTGAATTCCTTCGCAAATCGAAGCCTGATGTTGTAATAGTAAGCTATCCTTGCTTATTGTCGAACATTTGTTCGTTTTATTAATTGCCGGCACCCCCATCCATGGTTTAAAATGGATATGAGATAGTAGTTGGAGAAGATCTGTGGCCACAGTGTAGCCTACTATCTCCTGCTGGGAGTGCCCAGAAAAGGGGTAGACGTTAGCGCGTCTACCCTCTATCTTTTTATTTAATTAGGGTTGCCTTTTGTCCCGTGAACTCTTCCCATCGTTTAATAATTACCTCGCAATAAACAGGATCAATCTCTGCCATATAACATGCTTGCCCAGTCTGCTCGGCCGCCATCAATGTGCTTCCCGATCCACCGAAGAAATCAACCACAATTTCTCCTGGCCGACTAGAATTTTGTATAGCTCTAGCACACAGTCCAATCGGCTTCATTGTCGGATGTTCACCATTTCGGAGTGGCTTTTCAAAACGCCATACCGTCGATAAACCATCATCGCCTGACTGCAATACCTCAAAAGATGGAACCCGTATAGTCACCATCTGCATACCAGCTGTAAAAGTAAGCAGCGCCCCCTCATTGTCTTCACGGACGATGATTGGCGCTGCTTCTTCAATTAAGGTCCCTTGTTTGCGTCCACCATAAAAATGATGGGCTGCACCTGGTTTCCAGCCATACAAGATTGGTTCATGCTGCCACTGGTAATCCTGCCTGCCCATTACAAATTGATTCTTGGCCCACACTAGGCACTGCTTCAAGAACCATCCAGCATCTTGTAGTGCTCCGCGGAAGTTCGCCCCTTCGGAATCGGCATGACAAACATAGATGGCACCACCAGCTTCTGTCGCCGTAAACATCGAGGCAAATGCATCATGTAGGAATTGGTTGAATCGTTCTGCCGGCATATTATCATTCTTAATCGTAAGTTTATCAGACGTGCCACCTTCATAAGCGACATTATAGGGCGGGTCGGTAAATACCATTGATGCTAGATTACCATCCATCAGCCTTTCAACATCGTTAATAACTGTAGCATCCCCGCACATAAGGCGATGCCGACCAAGCTGCCATATATCTCCGGGCTTAGTAACCGCCTCCTTAATTTCAGTGGCAACTGTAGCTGGGTCAAAGTTATCCTCTTTTACTTCATGGGTATTAAAGTCGGCCAGTAGGTTATCAATTTGCTTGTCAGAAAAACCAGTTAAGTTAGCGTCAAAATCACTAAGGTTAATTTCAGATAACAAACTAGCTAACAATCCTTCATCAATCTGCGATAGCTCAGCGATTCGGTTATCAGCAATCAGGTCAGCCCATTCTTCTGCCTCGCTTGCATAATCTTGCCGATCTATAGGTACATGGGATAAATCTAACAACTGGGCTGCCATTAATCGCCCATGGCCGCGTACGACAAAACCAGAGCGAGTCGACACCGTGATTGGTGCACGCCAGCCCTGGTTCTTTATGATCTTAGCAAGTAATTCAATTTGTTTTTGCGAATGTTGATTCGGATTGCGTGGGTTTGGGATTAGAGTTGTTATATCTGCCAACTCATTGTGCGCGCAATGCACTAAAATACTATCGATACTATTCATTCTTAGTCTCCTTCTCATGACACGATTTAGTAGTAGATTTAAACCTCAAAATAGTTCTGTCTTTACATTTTGCCTGTATTAAGTGGACAGTAGCACGAGCACATTCATGATTTTGCTTGTAAGCACAGTCGGTATGACATTTCACTGTAGCACCTCCATTTTATATAAAAAAAGCCCGCAATGCAGGCTTACCGTAAGTTTGTTCCAAAGGATTACCAAAGGTATTCCAAAGGTTTTTTTATAATTAAGGCATAAAAAAAGCACCCCGAAGGATGCTTTATACATTGTTGATGGCACTTAGGGTATTCCAACATGTTTGTTGTCATCGCAGTCATGCGAATCTTTGTGACATTTTTCATGACACTTAGGGCAATCCCACTCATGCTTATTGTCATTACAGTCATGCCAATCTTTATGACACTTATTGTGACATTTAGGACATTCACATTCATGATGGAAATCGTGATCACACTTAGGACATTTGTGACATTCTATTTCACATGCATGATGACACTTTGGACATTGGTGGTGTACCTCGATGTGGCACTTACAGTCGCGATCGGATTCAAAGTCGTTCATTTTTTCACCTCTCTTTAACATTATTCTATATATAATATGTAAATTAAGTGAAAAAGCTCCAACTATGTCATAACAAAAAACCGCCCCATTAGGACGGCTTAACTTTCTACACATTTACTTCACACTATCATCTTAGCACGGCTAAACTCGCATGTCACTGTCATGTTTTTCGCATCTACGAAATGCCGTCAATGCCGAATATTAAAGCACTTAGCTTCCCGCATCCCTCACGAATGTCACGATAGTAGGTACTTTCATCAATTCCTTCGCTCTCACATATACTTGCGATTTTAATTCCATCAAGGTAAACAGCCTGTATAATGCGATACCGCCTCTCATCCTCAGCCTTCCCAGAGGTCTCGCAATAAACCTTATATAACCTCAACATCTGATCTATATGAGCCAGAATAATATAAGTTCTAGTCACACTTTTTTTTATAGACTCAATGTAGATATCGCTACTATAACGATCAAGAGAGTCCAGTACATCTACAACTCTTTCGGTTGTTATAGCCTTTGGTAGATCAAATACTGATTCTTTACAATGCTCTTTCAATAGTGGGTAGTGTTTTAAAAGCAACTTTGTATTTCTCAGTCTTTTATCGTGACGGGATTTCTTTTCTTTTAAATTCTGTTGTGCAAGATAATTCATAGCCGCGCTTACGGCTGCTTCAGCTGCTAGTTTTATAATCTGTTCCTTATTCATATCCTCTACCCCCACAATATAATATAAAATGCCGGCACTCCTAGTATCAGTACCAGGTAGTGCCGGCTTCCGTTCTTCGGTCAGCCAATTATTCTTTTTTCTCCGGCCGGATACTCTGCCGTATATCGACTCGGGTGACTTCACCGTTTTGTATGATAAAATCTACGTTCCCAAACTTAAGGGAATCTAGTTGGTCTTGCGCTTTCTTTATTTGCTTTATTAGTTCATTGCTTAATGTCATTCGCTTCTCCTTTAAGCTGTTGATCTCCCCTTTTTGCAGATGCACACATTGCTATTATCAGTATTCCAACTAGGCAGCCAACCAAAGCTGCTAGATATAACCAGGTTATATGAATGTACATGCTATTTTCTCACGTCC
>JAQSXM010000368.1 GCA_029256645.1 Sporomusa sp.
ACAGGATAAAAAAGCATATCACCTTTTCCCAGGAGTTTCTCAGCTCCGGCCATATCAAGGATGGTTCGCGAATCAACCTGTGATGAAACAGCAAAAGAAATCCGCGATGGTACATTAGCTTTTATCGTTCCAGTAATAACATCAACTGAGGGACGCTGCGTGGCAAGCACTAAATGCAAGCCAGCAGCCCTTGCTTTTTGGGCCAGGCGGCAAATGGCATCCTCAACATCAACAGGAGCCACCATCATTAAATCAGCAAGCTCATCGATAATAATAAGGATTAGTGGCAACCGCCCTTCAGCGTGAAGCTCATTATAGCGTGAAATATCACGCACCCCAGCGGTTGCAAAAACTTCATATCGACGTTCCATTTCTTGCACGGCCCAGTTTAAAGCAGCTGCAGCCTTTTTAGCATCTGTTACAACAGGTGTTAACAAATGCGGTATGCCATTATAATTCGACAATTCCACCATCTTAGGATCAATCAACACTAACTTCACTTCGTCAGGACGTGCTTTAAACAATACACTTGTTATTAGCGTATTAATACAAACACTTTTACCTGAGCCGGTAGCACCAGCTACCAGTAAATGCGGCATTTTAGCCAAATCAGCCACAATAGGCTGCCCTGCAATATCCTTGCCTAAAGCGACTGTCAGACCGGATGAAGAACGCTGGAATTCGTCAGCCTCCAGCACCTCCCGCAAAGCAACACCGGATAATTCTTTATTAGGTACTTCGATACCAATAGCCGCTTTACCGGGAATAGGCGCTTCGATACGAACACCTGATGATGCAAGCTTAAGTGACAAATCATCTGACAAATTTACTATTTTACTCACTTTTACCCCGGGAGCCGGTTCAAGTTCATAGCGGGTAACCGTCGGCCCTTGACACGTATTTATGACTTTGGCACTCACACCAAAACTATCTAACGTTTGTTCTAAGATACGGGCATTGTCGGCAACCTCTTTCGGCACCTTGGTCAATCGAGGCCGGTTTGGCTTCTTTAACAATGATAATGGCGGCAACCCATACGCGGGGTTAATATCGGTAACCGCCGGTCTAACTACGGCAAGCTCAGATGATTCTGCCGGCTCGGATTGAGAAGTATAAGCAGCTGTAAAAGAATCTGCCGGCGCTTCCCGGACAGGCGCAGCGGCGAACTCGGGTTTAGCATCACGCTGATGGTCATAAAACACGGGTTGACGCTTATCTTCATCTGATTCCTGAAATATGGTTTCAGTTGAGGCGGCAATCGCCTCTCTAGCAGAAATCAAGCTTTCTACAGCTTTATCTTTGGCACTTACTAATGTTTCAGCCAGAGACCACGTTGTTGCCATTAGTAATGAACAAAGAAACAATGCAGACAAAACAATGATCGAGCCATGTACACCTAACAGTTTGCGTAATGAAAAAAGCATCATCCCACCGGCAAATCCCCCGCCTGATATTAAACTTTCAGGTAAGATCTCCTGACCGACAGAAATTTTAATATGATGATAAATTGCTAAAGCCATAAAATATAAGAGTAATAATCCCCAAAATTTCACGGAGTATGTAATTGAACTTTTTACCATAATATACTTTAATCCAACAATTAGAAATACTAATGGCACAACCACCGCGCCAATCCCAAAAGTGTATTTAAGCATTTTGGCAACAAACAAACCAAGCGGTCCAACATTTAAACCAAATAAGCTGACTAACGCTAACAGCCCTCCGGTCACCATTGTTATACCAAATAGTTCGTGTCTTAATTCGGGAGTTAAATGGGTTAACCATTTAGGCAAAACAAACCACCTCTAACAGTATTGCATTCTACATAATGGAGAAAAAACCCTTTATTTTACGAAAGAAAAACGCTCTCGACATGAGAGCGCTTTAACGACAGCTAGTGAAAATAGTCATTTCTCAAAACCGTGCCTGGCTGAATATCTTGTCTTAGATAATCCTGCGGATCAGTTGATAATATACGTATTACCCGATATTCATCAACAGAGGTTTTTTCAACTACCATTTTAGTACCGGCGAATTCAATATCCTCATAGGTGGGGTTATAGTCCTGAGGGAATACGGCTTCCATGGGCATAACTGTCCACAGTACCATTACTGCTTCAGCCCCTTAGTGTCCTTATTTGCACGAATTATCTCCTGTAGTTTTGTCATAGCCGAGGCAACACCGCCAATCTCATCAATAAGCCCATAGCGAACTGCATCCCTACCTACTACAGAAGTACCAATATCCCGTGATAGCTCACCTGTTTTAAATAACAATTCTTTCCATTTTTTCTCTGATATATTAGAGTGTGAGGTAACAAAGTTATTAACACGATCCTGCATTTTCTCAAGATAATCAAAGGAACTCTGAGCCCCAATTACCAGGCCAGTCAAACGAATCGGATGAATTGTCATAGTAGCACTTTCAACGATAAACGAATGAGTAGCCGATACCGCTACAGGTACGCCGATACTATGACCGCCTCCCAGTACAATGGAAACAGATGGCTTCGACATACTGGCGACCATTTCAGCAATTGCAAGACCGGCTTCTACGTCACCACCAACTGTGTTTAACAATAGCATAAGACCCTCAATCTCAGGGCTTTGCTCGATTGCTACCAACTGCGGCATAATATGCTCGTATTTGGTAGTTTTTGAGTTTGGCGGAAGTACCATATGGCCTTCGATCTGCCCGATTATAGTCATTACGTGAATATTAGTTTTAGCTGTTGGTACTTCAGTTGAGCCTAATTCTTGAATGTTTTCAGCCGGACCGGATTTTCTTGCTTGCCTGCTTCTCTTTGGTGCCTCTGACGGAATCGGAACTATCTGGGGCTCTTCAGGATTAGTACCCGGAGGAGCAACTACCGGATTATTATTAACTGTCATTTGAGTATCCCTCCAGCTAATGAGCTATCATTTTTTATATCATATATAGTATTGGCGCTAACAGGGATTTCATTCAATTATAACTTCTCAATTATAATAAAAGCGTTAATAAACCGGCTAACTATTTAGAGCCCCTACTGGCCAGACAGATTAGCCCCCTTATTGCAGTTGTGAAAAAACAGTCCAGCGATCAAACTTTAAGATCTATTCCTCCATCCTTATGATTCAGTGGGCCGGCATTATTCTTATCTAATTGCTGATTCTTCAGTCTGTTCCGTTTCCGTAACTCGCTATGATCTGGAAGAGGTTTAAAGAAATGTATCGGAAGAATAGGGGAGACCCGCACTAGTCTCTCCACCGGCTGAATCGAAGTCGTTTTTCGGTCCAATAACCTCACCCCTTAACAAGACCCTTATATTATTACATCGTAATAATTCCATAATTGTTAAGCATTGGCAACAACGCCCTGCAATATAGCACATTTATTTTTACCAAACATAATATGTAATAAATAATAATAAGGGGAGGGGATTATTATGATACTATGGTTAACTATCGCAGCTATCATATTATTTCTTCTATCTCACTTTTGGGTACTGTTTCTTGCCGTGATCTTATTCTGGTTTTTTATTTAGATACTCAGCTATCTCAACAGACTAATAATGCAATGACGGTTTTGCCGCCAGTTTAAAATCAACTGGTGTCTCTCCCTCGTGGAAATCCCCACTCTGGGTAACCCAAGTGAATTAATTTATAGTAATGCAATAAAATTAGACAGGTTAAATATGAAAAGCCTTGACGTACCTGCTTAAAAGCTGGTAGGCTCAAGGCTTTTCCATTAAACTTCCATAATGATTGGCAATATCATCGGGCGCCGGCGAGTGCGTTCATAGAGATATTTACCCAAGGTGTCACGAACATTAGACTTAATGGCGGCCCATTCAGTAACACCATTAAGCTCACATTTTTCCAAAGCCTGCTTTACGCGTTCCCTGGCATCTTCCATCAATTGCTCGGACTCCCGC
>JAQSXM010000013.1 GCA_029256645.1 Sporomusa sp.
CTGCGATCTACAGGGAGATACTTATTACAGGCGAGACTTATGCGGTCAACGCGTATACGCTGGCTTTTAATCAAGGTTTTTGCGACTGGGTGTTAAAGCGAATCGATGTGGATGGTGTGGCTATTGGCTTATTGCTGACAGGTATTGATGTTTCTAAACATATCAATATGCAAAGCGAGTTGGAAGAATACCGCAGAAAGCTGGAGAAGCTGGTACAGGAGCGAACTGGTGAATTACTACGTGCCAATGATCGTTTTTATACAGCATTCAATGCCAGTCCCAGTTTAATGGCAATCCATGACCGGGAAGGAAAAATAGTTGATGTTAATGCTAGTTTTGAGACTGGTACCGGCTGGAGTAAGGCCGCAGTCATTGGACGCACTATGTCTGAAATTAATCTTTGTTCAACAGAATTTATCTATGATGTCCGGAAGAGCTTTCGCCAGGAAGGTCGCCTAAAAAATAGAGAGGTCAATTTCTGTACCAAAAACGGGCAAATAAGAACTGGTTTGTTTTCAGCCGAAAGGATAATATTGGATGGGAAAGCCCATATGCTTACATTGGTTAACGATGTAACTGAGATTAAGCTTATGGAAAAAGAGATGCAGCATCTTGACCGGTTAAATCTGGTAGGCCAAATGGCGGCTGGTATCAGCCACGAAGTCCGGAATCCAATGACTACGGTGCGGGGATTTTTGCAAATGTTGATGAAGAAAGACGGCTGTCAACAGTATCAAGAATATTTTGAACTTATGATCAGTGAACTCGATCGTGCGAACTCAATCATTTCTGAATTTTTGTCGGTGGCTAAAACCAGGCAGCCGGATTGCATTGAGACAAATATAAACAACATTATTCGGGCCATTGAACCACTGCTAACAACCGATGCCTTGGCTTCAAGCAAATATGTGGTACTGGAATTGGAGGCTGTTGATAATCTGAACTTAAACGAAAAGGAGATACGTCAGCTATTACTTAATTTAGTGCGAAATGGACTGGAAGCTATGCCAGGGACAGGCAGTATCAGAATTAGGACCTATGAAGAAAAAGAGCAGGTTATTCTGGTTGTACAAGATGAAGGGGAGGGGATTCCCAATCATATTATCAGCCGGCTGGGCACACCGTTTTTAACCAGTAAGGTCAATGGTACCGGCCTGGGGTTAGCCGTATGTTATGGAATTGCCAGCAGGCATAATGCCAAAATTGACGTTACTACAGGTACGACCGGTACTACAGTATACGTAAAGTTTAATAAGGGGCAGGCTTAAAATAAAAACAGCATTTATGGTTTAGCAATTATAGGATAATTTATACCGTTTATATTATGCCTCGGTTTTTACGCCGGGGCTTCATTGATTTTCCTTAGCTGGAAAGAAGGAAATAATGCCGCCTCCTTAGAATATAATAAGATGGACTAAGGAGGGGGTTTAGTGTTCTCCCAAGAATCGGATATCTTGCGCAAGCTTAGGTTAATTGAGGGGTTAAAAGCTGATCTTTTGGCCGAAGTGGGTAAACTATATCAGGCGATGGCCCGCAATAAGCGGGAGGCTATCGGCGAGGCGCTGGCCCAAGTAGTTATTTCAGCTTACGTTTTAGGGCGCAGGCTGGGGATTGATTATCCAGAAATGGATGAGATTGTAAATACCAAGCTTGGGCACAATATAAACCAGGAACCTGAAGTCGAACGTTGGTTTGGAGATATGAGTGAATACCGTCGCCATCTCCGCCAGAAGAGGTGAATTATGCAAAAAGCTCCAGTCAGACCGATCGTTGAGGGCGGGATACTTACCGCTGTTGCTATAATTTTTGCTCTTATCAGCACCTATGTGCCTGTTATTGGAGCTTTTGTCAATCTAATCTGGCCTGTACCTATTGTACTCCTCGGGGTACGCCATGGCTACAAATGGAGTATTCTGGCCGTTGTGGCATCAGGGATTATTATTGCACTGCTGATGCACCCGCTTACTGCTGTCTCAGTGGTTGTGGGATTCGGTTTAATCGGTATCGCACTGGGATATGCGCTAAGGCAGGGCTTTTCTCCTGCTAAAACGCTTGCGTTGGGATCAGCGGCATCGCTGGTATCCAAAGCAGCTGTTATCGCGATTACTGCTGCAGTTATGGGGTTTAACCCCCTTAATCTCCAAACTGAGGCTATGGTCAAGGGATTGGAGCAAGCGATGGAGTTTTACCGGAGCATGGGTATGAAGGCTGAAGACCTGGCCCAGATGGAAACAGCCATGCGACCGATGATTGATCTTATGAAGATTATTTTACCTGCTGGATTTGTATTGGCAGCTGTTGTGGATACTTTTCTCAACTTCCAAGTGGCTAAGGCAATATTAGGAAGGCTGGGGCATCGCGTTGAGCCGTTTCCGCCGTTTCGCCATTGGACAGTGCCACGTGTTACAATATACGGTCTGGTGGTATCGTTAGTGGCGCTATATTGGGGGAAATCCCGGGAGCTTGAGCTATTATACAACGCCGGCATGAACCTCCAGGTAATTGCTACGATGCTGCTGGCGGTTCAGGGAATGGCTGTCTTTTACTTCCTTACCGATAAATACAAATTGTCAAGATTGGCTCGAGGTATTATACTATTCTTGATCTTTTCTAACGGGATCTTCATGCAGGCCATTATTATCGGCGGCGCGTTCGATCTGATTTTCGACTATCGTCAACTGCGTGCTCCACGGTTGGAGTAACAGGAGGGATTGCAATGCCTCAAGGTCCATCATTTTGGTTTGATACCCGTATTTACCTGGCTGTAACAGCAACTTTCCTGCTTATTATAAGTTATTATAATCCCTATGCCGCGGCGCTGGGGGTAGTCTTATTATATGCACTCTATCTATACGGGCGGGAGCGCTACTCTGCGCGCCAGAAAGCGGTTAATGACTATCTGGATACAATCGGGCGCTGCGTTGATACGGCGGCGGCTCAGGCGTTCAATAACCTGCCTCTGGCTATCGCGATCATTGATCAGCAGGGTGTTATTGAGTGGCGCAATCATTTACTCTCAGAATGGGTTGCTGAATCGACCGAACCGGGCCAATCGCTGGCTAAAATCTGGCCGTTGCTGCCTGTCGAAAAAATAGCCGATAAAGATGGTCAGATCAGGTTTGAGGCTGGGGACCATCACTTTGATATCATTTATCGGGCAGTTGATAAAGCACGAACAGTCCTTTATATCTCCGATGTTACCGGACTTGAGTCTGACAGGGCTGCAAGCTGCCGCGTCCAGACGGTGCTGGCATATATCCAAATTGATAATTATGATGATGCGTTGACCGGGTTAAGCGAGAGTCAACGAACGACGATTCTAGGTGAAGTCAACCGGTTGCTGGCTGACTGGATTACCGAACTGGACGGGTATCTCAAGAAATACAGCGAGGATACGTATATAGCCGTATTAAATCGCTGTTCTCTTGAACGCTTGATGACAGGGGATAAATTTGATATATTAGATCGCATTCGCGGCATTCAGGCCGGCAATAAAATTCCTGTGACGTTAAGCCTTGGTGCCGCTACCGGAGAAAACTCGGTAGCTGAGCTTGGTCAGCGAGCGCAGGCGGGCTTGGATTTGGCCTTAAGCCGCGGCGGAGACCAGGCTGCGGTCAATATTAGTGGCAAAGTCCAGTTTTTTGGCGGCAAAGCTAAAGCTGTTGAGAAGAATACCAGAGTTAAGGCCCGGATTGTGGCACAGGCTATCCGGGAACTCATTGAGCAGGCTGACAGCATTGTTGTCATGGGTCATACCGGCGAAGATTTTGATAGTCTAGGGGCAGCCCTGGGGGTTGCCAAAATGGTTCGTCACATGAAGAAACAGGTGCATATCGTTGTTAGTCAGCCGGGAGTGGCTGTGGATAAATTATCAGAGCTTTTACTGGACTACGAAGAATACCGCGATATATTTATATCGCCAATGCAGGCGGCACTGCTGGTTAATGCAAAAACAATGGTTTTTGTGGTAGATACTCATCGCCCGGAACTGGCTGCGGCTCCTGATGTGTTAGCCAGGGCCGAGCGGACAGTAATTATTGACCACCATCGCCGGGCTGAGACTATTATTGCCAACACTTTACTGGTATATCTTGAGCCGTCGGCTTCGTCAGCCAGTGAGCTGGTTACCGAACTCCTGGGCTACTTTGATGATAAATTGGAATTAAATCGTTTAGAGGCGTCAGCACTGTACGCCGGTATTGTCGTAGACACCAAGAACTTTGCTGTCCAGACAGGGGTACGAACTTTTGAGGCTGCTTCCTATCTGCGCCGGGCAGGTGCAGATCCCGCTTTAGTCCGGCATTTGTTCCGGGTAGATTTTGAAACAATGAAAAATCGGGCTGCTATTATTGAAAATACTGATATGCCACACGAAGGGGTAGTCATCGCCGTATGTCCGGCTGATGTCAAAAATGCTCAAGTAGCAGCGGCGCAAACTGCCGATATGCTGCTTAATATTGAAGGTGTGCGGGTAAGTTTTGTATTATTTAAAACTGAGGATGGCATTGGGGTCAGTGCGCGTTCACATGGAGATATTAACGTCCAGGTTATTATGGAACAGTTGGGGGGCGGTGGGCATCAGTCAGTCGCCGGGGTTAAAGTCAAAAATGCCACAGCTGATGAAGTTAGGGCTAAACTTATTGAAATAGTTGATAGCTACATAAAGGAGAGTGGAATACATGAAAGTAATTCTGCAACAAGAAGTGAAAAAACTCGGTAAAAAAGGTGAGATCCTTGAAGTATCTGAGGGTTATGCCCGAAACTATCTATTACCGCAAAAACTGGCCATTGCGGCCACTGCAAATAATGTAAATACTGCCACCCAGCAAAAGGCGGCAGAGGAGCGCAAAAAAGAGCGCATCCTGGATGAGGCCAAACTGTTGGCTGCTCAAATGGCCAAAATCACTGTTGCCATCCCTGTAAGAATGGGGGAGGGCGGCCGGCTCTTTGGTTCTGTAACGGCCAAGGACATTGCCGATGCCTTGGCCACCCAGCACAAACTTGAGATTGATAAACGCAAAATCGAGCTTAAAGATGCACTCAAGTCTCTGGGAACATTTACAGTACCCATTAAATTGCATCAGGAAGTTGGTACCCAGATTCAAGTAACAGTTAAGCCGGAGTAACGGCTGGAGAAAATTAGACATTCTAACCAGTCCCGGCAATAAAACCGTACAAATAGAAAGGTTAACACAATGAAAGATTTTTTTAACAAACTGGTACGTAGTAGCAGCCGGGAACGCGCTGCTAGCGGTCTCGGCACTCAGGAAGATCAACTTAAACGCCAAGTTGCCGCGCTGTACGGTTTGTACACCGGCGTCATGGGCGCAGAAAAAGTTGTACTCAAAGCCGGCAAACTTGGAGCACTGGAACTTATGCGCTCTACTGAGTTGCCTGAACGTGTACTGGCGTTGCAGAAGCTGGTGTTTGAAGATCCGACCATTGATACGTTGCCGTCAGCTCAGGATATCCCGGGGCTATTAGGAGAGATTGAGGAAGAATTGGCTGACTTGTGCGCCCGGCGCACCTTGGAAGAACGGATTGAAAAGAAAATTGCCGAGAAGATGGAAGAACGCCATCAGGAATATGTGCAGGAAATCCGCATGCAGGTCATTAAGGAAGAAAGTGATGCCAATGCTGAAAACCCGCAGACACTCAAGAAGTATGCTCTCCTGGAAAAACTGGAGACCCGCAAACTAACCCGTTCCGCTATGGCGTTACTGCGCCCTGCTACCCTTGACGAGATTGTCGGTCAGGAACGGGCGGTTGAAGCACTCAGAGCAAAACTGGCTTCACCTTATCCTCAGCACCTGATTTTGTATGGACCGCCTGGAGTTGGTAAAACAACTGCCGCCCGCCTTGTGCTGGAAGAAGCCAAAAAACTAAGAAATACACCGTTTGCCCAAGAGGCCCCGTTTGTTGAGGTTGATGGCACAACCCTCCGGTGGGATCCGCGTGATGTTACCAATCCGCTCTTAGGCTCAGTGCATGACCCGATTTATCAGGGGGCCCGCCGCGATTTGGCAGAAAGCGGTGTTCCTGAACCTAAACCTGGTTTAGCGACTGATGCCACAGGCGGCATCTTGTTTATTGATGAAATTGGTGAGATGGACCCCATGCTGCAGAACAAACTATTAAAAGTACTTGAAGATAAGCGGGTCTTTTTTGACTCCGCATATTATGACCCATCAGACCCCAGTGTGCCTAAATATATTAAAAAACTTTTTGAAGAGGGCGCACCTGCCGACTTTGTCTTAATCGGTGCGACTACCCGTGATGCGGGGGATATTATGCCGGCGGTACGCTCGCGTTGCGCCGAGATTTACTTCGAACCGCTGACCCCTAAGCATATAGAGGAAATAGTCTATAACGCAGCTGTCAAGCTGGATGTGGCCATTGAGCCTGATGTGCCGCATCTCATCAGTGAGTATACTATTGAAGGCCGGAAAGCCGTGAATATCTTATCTGATGCATATAGTATGGCTCTGCTGCATGCTGGTAATGAGCAAGAGCATGTTATAATTACCAGTGCGGATGTGTACCGGGTGGCACAAGTCAGCCGCCTATCACCTTATGTTAATCGTAAGGCATCGGTTACACATGAAGTCGGCAAGGTATTTGGCCTTGGCGTAAGTGGTTACCTTGGTTCAGTACTGGAGATTGAGGCAGTTGCCTTTCCGGCTGAAAAGGGAAAAGGCAGCATGCGGTTTAACGATACGGCCGGAAGCATGGCAAAAGACTCGGTGTTTAACGCTGCGGCTGTTGTTAGGAAGTTGACAGGCCAGGACTTGGCCAGTTATGATTTGCATGTCAACATTATTGGTGGTGGCCGTATTGATGGTCCGTCAGCAGGTACTGCAATAGTATCGGCGATCATTTCAGCGATTACAGGCAAGCCTATCCGTCAGGATGTTGCTATTACTGGAGAAATCTCCATTCAGGGACGGGTAAAGGCCGTGGGCGGTGTATTTGAAAAAGCATATGGCGCCAAACAGGCTGGTATTATTACCATGATTATTCCCCATGAGAACAAAAGCGATATCCCAGAAGGGCATTTAGGTCTGGATATCCGTCCGGTTACTACAGTAGAAGAAGCGTTGGCGATACTTTTCGATGAGAGTCAGGCAGCCAGCGCGTAAAGCAAGATAGATTGCCGCGTTTCGCCCGTCAGGATAGAATAAAAAATATCCTGGGCGAGCGCGGCATTTAAGTGAGGGAGAAATTACATGATTGACCGCGTTCCCCCCCAAAACGTAGAAGCTGAGCAATCGGTACTTGGCGCCATGATGATTGAACGCGAGGCTATCTCTAAGGTTTCCGAGATCATAAGACCGGAAGATTTCTATCGGGAAGCCCATCGCCTCATTTATAAAGCCATGCTGGAGCTATTTAATAAAAATGATGCTGTTGACCTGGTAACCGTGGTAGAAGTATTGCGCCGGGACGAAAAGCTGGAACCGGCCGGTGGCATAGCCTATGTCTCCGCTTTGGCTAACAGTGTTCCGACAGCAGCCAATGTTATGTACCATGCCCGGATAGTAGAAGAGAAAGCGCTGCTGCGCAACCTGATCAATACAGCCACCCATGTAGCCGGAATGGGCTATGAAGCCAACGAAGAAGTGGCTGTAATTATGGATAAGGCTGAGAAAATGATTTTGGAAGTATCCAGCCGTAAGGCCGGGCAGGAGTTTGCTTCCATTAAAAATATCATTTTTGATGTTTTTGACAAAGTATCTGAGCTGTATTCCTCAAAAGGCGGGATTACCGGGCTTTCTACCGGTTTTAAAGATCTGGACAAGTTGACATCAGGCCTGCAGCCGTCAGATCTAATTCTGATTGCAGCCCGTCCCAGTATGGGTAAAACCGCATTTGTACTTAACATTGCACAAAATATCGCCATTAAGGAAAAGCATTCAGTCGCCTTTTTTAGTCTGGAAATGTCTAAGGAACAATTAGTGCAGCGGATGTTGTGTGCCGAAGCCCCGATTGATGCCCAGCGCCTTAGGATTGGTGAACTGGAAAATAACGATTGGGATAAGCTGGTTCGTGCTGCTGACCGCTTGGCCGCGGCCCCTATTTTTATTGATGATACTGCCGGTATCACCGTCATGGAGATGCGCTCCAAGGCTAGGCGGCTTAAGATCGAGCACGATTTAAAGCTCATTATCATCGACTACCTGCAGCTTATGCAGGGAAGTGCCGGCAGTTCCCGCAGCGAAAACCGCCAACAGGAAATTTCCGAAATATCCCGTTCTCTGAAGGCCCTGGCCCGTGAACTAAAAGTGCCGGTTATCGCTTTATCCCAGCTCAGCCGGGGCGTAGAATCCCGTCAGGTGAAGAAACCAATGCTGAGTGACCTCAGGGAATCTGGCTCGCTCGAGCAGGATGCCGACATTGTTGCTTTTATATATCGCGAGGATTACTATGAGCCTGAGACAGAGCGTAAAAACATTACCGATATTATTGTGGCCAAGCACCGTAATGGCCCTGTTGATAGTATCCAGCTCTTTTTCCACAAGCAGTTTACTAAGTTTAGTGATTTGTCTAAGATCCCTGGTTAATCTAACATTAAAAGTGAGATTAAAGCAGCCATTAAAATGGCTGCTTTTTTACTGACCAGGCAAAAATAGGTTAACTGCTCTTGCTTCAGCTTGTTCACCCAATATAGCGAACCCGCAGACCAGTATTCATGGGACCGGCTGGATATTCTCCGGTGTATGGCTAATGCTAATGATAAGATGAAATGATCCTGGGAAGAATTAATGTATTTCCAATATGGCGGCAGGGTCGTATAATAAAGGAAGAGTCTGTAGTTAAAAATTTCGGACAGGAGAGGGTTGAAATGGAAGAGAGATTGAATGCAATAACACATGGTGTAGGAACTGCGATGGCTGTTGGCGGGCTTGTTGTGCTTGTAGTTGCCGCTCAGTTATATGGGAGTATCTGGCATACGGTCAGCTTTAGCATATATGGTGTTTCGCTGGTCTTGTTATATCTTGCATCAACGCTTTATCATAGCTTTACTGATGCAAAACTCAAGTACATTTTTAAGATTATTGACCATGCTGCAATTTATTTGTTTATTGCCGGTACGTATACCCCGTTTACACTGGTAGTACTTCACGGTACATTGGGTTGGACTGTTTTTGGCGTGATTTGGGGACTCGCATTAATCGGAGTCTTTTATAAAATCTTCTTTGCCGGGCGGTTTAAGATTCTATCAACGATATGTTACATTATTATGGGATGGCTTATGATATTTTGCATTAAACCGCTGATACATATTCTGCCTACAATGGGAGTAGGCTGGTTGTTAGCGGGCGGTCTTTTGTACACGCTAGGCGCAGGTGTCTATCTTTGGCGCAGATTACCCTATAATCATGCAGTTTGGCATATGTTTGTTCTGTCAGGAAGTATTTGCCATTTTATAGCGGTTTTCTACTATATACTGCCTATTCCTATCAATTCATAAAAGAAACCGCGCTGCATTTCATTTCAGCGCGGTTTCTTCAATGGTGGGATACTCTTGGCGAGGGCTAAGTAATCCTTTATTAGAAGGTTTGAGCTTACAGAATTAGGAACAAGTGTCATCATCAAAAAATCCCGGGAATAATAAGACAAATAGGCTGATAACAAGAATAATAAACCAAAGTTCTCTATTAGTATTCCAAAACATAGTAACTCCTCCTTCTTGCTCAACTTAGTTAAATCTACTCTATATTATTCTATAGCTGATTCTCATGTTACAACCGGTACAGCCCCACATAACAATTCAAGCGGGTCAGGTCGTAGCTCAAAAAAAGATAGCCGGTTATCTTCAAACGTTGGTAAAAAAACAAGAGTTAGCAACGATAGTGCGCTAACTCTTATATTAAAAGGAGGTAAGTTTACCTGTTAGAAAGGTGGGGTAGCAGGCACGCCATTTTAGCTGCTAGAGAGCGGATCGATTTCCGCAGCACAAGAAGACAAAGCAGAGAACAATAATAATAATCCAAATCCAACCATCCCAATAGAAGTCCTGGCTGATAAACCTCTGCTGATTATCCATAAAAACTCCTCCTTTTAAAAGTATAGTTATTATATTGTATGCTTGAAGCAATAAATGTGCTCTTTAGGGCACTGAGTTTAATTCGAAGAATATCGCTAGGATAGAAGTTCTGTCAAGGTGGGATGACAAGTGGAAACCTGCAAACAAGCCATTATAAATCATGACAAGGGATTGCATGCCCGGGTGGCGGCAATGATTGTGCAAAAAGCCTACGGGCTTGAACGTAAATGGCAGAGTAAACTGTATTTTCGGCGTCAGAGTGGCCCGGCTGTTCCGGCAGTCAGTCTTATGCCATTGGTGTCACTACGGATAAAACAGGGTGAACTAGTTTGGGTGGAGGCTACAGGTCTGCTGGCCGAGCTGGCAGCTAGCGAGATGGCAGCTTTCCTGGAGAGTGATTTTCTGCTGGATAACGCTGCCATCATTAGTCAGATTGACGGACTGCTGCAGGATAATGCCCTTACTGCCGGTCAGATATTTACCAGCATGGCCAACGGGTTAATAGTTACTGACGGAAATGACATAATTACAGTGTTCAATCCAGCCGCTGAGCGGATACTGGGCATTCAGGCCAACCAGGCCATTGGCCGCAAGGCCCAGCATGTCATTCCAGGTTCGCGACTTCATATTGTTGCCAAAACCAGACAGCCTGAATTAGGTTGCCGTCAGGTCATCGGCCAGTTGACAATACTGACCAACCGTACCGTGATAATCGCTGATGGACAAGTATGTGGAGCTATGGCAATTTTTGAAGATATATCAGTGCTGGAAACAGTAACAGGGGAACTTAAAGCGGTTAAAGAACTTAAAGAACGCATGCAACTTGTGCTTGAATCAGTGCAAGATGGTATTTGTGTTGTTGATAAAAACGGTGCAATTACTTATGTTAATCCTGCTTATAGTGAGCTTGTTAACCAGTCGTGCACTGAGTTGCTTGGACAGAATGTACGCAAGTTATTCCCCGGCGGTGTGCGTAGTCAGGTACTTACAACCGGGCGCCCTGTGGCCGGCAGTATCGTCTCCAAGCCGGGTGGGGCAACCCTGGTGGCTAATGTCAGCCCGATTATGGTTGATGGTGAAATAACCGGGGCAGTATCTGTTGTAAAAAACGTTAGCGAAGTACATAAATTAACTGATAAGCTGAGCCAGGTTTCCGCTAAAGCTGAATACCTGGAGCAAGAACTACGGCGGGCCCAGAAGCCAGGGCCGGCCTTTAACAGGTTTATCGGCCATAGTGGCAAGGTGCGTGAATCGCTGGCCATTGCCATTAAAGCAGCCGGCAGTGGGGCAACTGTACTTATTAGCGGGGAAAGTGGCACAGGCAAAGAACTTGTGGCGGAAGGCATTCATTATGCCAGCCACCGTGCGGCTGGGCCTTTTATCCGGGTTAATTGCGCCGCCTTACCAGAAGGCTTACTGGAGAGTGAGCTGTTCGGTCATGAAAAAGGGGCTTTTACCGGGGCTATACGGCAGAAACCCGGCAAGTTTAGTCTGGCTGACAAGGGCACGCTGTTTCTTGATGAAATCGGTGATCTAAATAAAAGCATGCAGGCCAAGCTGCTCCGGGTATTACAACAGAAAGAATTTACCCGTGTGGGCGGCGAGGTTGTTATTAAGGTTGATGTCCGGATTATTGCCGCTACTAATCGCAACCTGGCCCAGATGGTGGCAGCAGGACAGTTCCGGGAAGACCTTTACTACCGGCTGAATGTCATCCCTATTCTGCTGCCGCCGCTACGGGAGCGGGCAGAGGATATACCACTACTTGTTGACTACTTCTTACACAAGGTCATTGCTGAGCAGGGAAAATGTATTTCCGGTATTACCGAGACGGCCCTTGCCGGACTGCGGGGATATGCCTGGCCTGGCAACGTGCGCGAGCTGGAAAATGTTATTGAACGGATGGTCACCCTGGCGGAGAGTGTATTGTTAACAGTTGCCGACTTACCGCTTTATCTCCGGGAAGGCGGCAAGGGCGCTGATCAGGCCCCTGTACAGCCGGAGCTAGTCTTGCCCGCAAGCACTAGTTCACCGGTTGTCTTGCCCTGGATAGAATATGAAAGGAAAATCATAGCGTTCGCCCTGGCCAAATATGGTAGTTTCAATGCGGCTGGTAAAGCCCTTGGATTAACACATAAAACAGTGGCGGCAAAGGCGCAGAAATATGGTATCGTTAAAGCTGTCACCTGGGAAAATAGTGGGAGTATGGTAAAAAATATCAAGCAGAACGAGCCCGGTTGATACTTCCGTACAAGGGCGAGCCAAGAAAGCAGCTGTGAGCCGTATTAAGGCTGCTTGCTTGTGCTGGCCCGTTTCCTGCATTAGAAAGAGAGTAGCTACCGGATAACCGGTGTCTTGATTGATAGTGAGGAGGCTGAATTGAATGAAGAAGGTCATTAATAATGCCGAGCAAGTCGTTGAGGAAATGCTGCAAGGGATAATACTAGCGCATCCCCAATATGTAAAGAGGCTGCAAGGATTTGATGTCCTGGTGCGGGAAAATGCTCCGGTTCAAGGTAAGGTTGCACTGGTATCAGGCGGTGGCAGTGGTCATGAACCTTCGCACGGGGGGTATGTTGGACGCGGGATGCTTGATGGTGCAGTAGCCGGGGCGGTGTTTACTTCGCCGACTCCAGACCAGGTATATGAAGCTGTTAAGGCTGTTGACGGCGGCAAAGGTGTTCTTTTGATTATCAAAAACTATACAGGCGATATCATGAATTTTGAAATGGCTGCGGAAATGGCTGAGGCCGACGATATTAAAGTGGCCAAAGTAGTAGTCAATGACGATGTAGCAGTGGAAAACAGTACCTGGACTACCGGGAGACGTGGTATTGCCGGTACTGTATTTGTACATAAACTTGCGGGCGCCAAGGCTGAAACCGGAGCTGATTTAGCTGAAGTACAGAAAACTGCCGAAAAAGTAATCGCTAACGTGCGATCAATGGGGATGGCATTATCTCCATGCACTGTGCCGGCAGCAGGAAAGCCTAGTTTTACTCTGGCGGAGAATGAGGTAGAGATTGGCATGGGTATCCATGGTGAGCCAGGAACTCATCGTGAAACTCTCCGCACTGCCGACGAAACAGCTGAGCATTTATTGAATAAAATTTTTGCTGATATGGCTTTGGCCGCTGGTGACGAAGTGGCTGTCCTGGTGAATGGTTTGGGTGGTACACCACTTATGGAGCTCTATGTTGTTAATCGTAAAGTAGCAGCTTTGCTTGCAGAGAAGAATATCAAAATCGCCAAAACGTATGTGGGCAATTATATGACATCGCTCGAAATGGCTGGTTTTTCAGTGTCGGTTCTAAAATTAGACAGTGAGCTTAAGGAATTGCTCTTTGCTCCGGCAGATACACCGGCGTTGGTGCAATTCTAAGCAGAGGGGAAGTAGCAGGATGGTAAATGTAATTGCGGCCATAGAAGCTCTGGCAGATATTATAATAGCCAATAAGCAGAAACTAACTGATCTTGACGCTGCTATCGGCGATGGCGACCATGGGATCAATATGGCGCGTGGCTTTGAAGCTGTGCGTGTTAAGCTGGTGACAGCTGATCCTATGGACATTGGCGCGGTGCTGAAATTGGTGGGTATGACGCTGATATCGACAGTGGGCGGTGCCTCAGGTCCATTATATGGAACGGCATTTATGCGGGCAGCAGCGGTCGTACAAGGCCAAGCGGTCATCGACACTAATACCGCTGCTGAGATGCTTAAGGCTGCTATCGGCGGTATTAAAGACCGGGGCAAGGCTGTGCGCGGCGAAAAAACTATGCTTGATTCCTTAGAGCCTGCCTATGAAGCTTTTATTCAGGGGATAGCTGACGGTGCTGCTCTCAGCACATGCCTGGAATTGGCAACCCAAGCTGCAGGCGCCGGTATTGAATATACCAAGACAATTATTGCCACTAAAGGGCGGGCCAGTTATCTGGGGGAACGCAGTATCGGACACCAGGATGCAGGCGCAACCTCTTGCTATCTTATGCTGGCGGCACTAACGGCATTGGCCAAACAACACAGGCAGGGGGATTAAGCGGTGGTAGGTATTGTTGTGGTTTCGCACAGTGCCAAGATCGCCGAGGGAATCTGCGAATTGGCCGGCCAAATGGCGGCGCCTGGACAGAAGCTGGTTGCCGCAGGCGGTATGACCGATGGGAGCATCGGCACAGATGCATTCCGGATTCAGGCTGCGATCGAAGAAGCTAATACGGGGGATGGCGTTCTGGTTCTGGTCGATTTGGGCAGTGCTGTTCTTAGTGCCGAATTGGCACTGGAAATGCTGAGCGAAGAGCTAAAGGATCAAGTGAAAATCGCCGATGCACCTATCCTTGAAGGGGCAGTTGCTGCTACTGTGGAAGCCTCTGTTGGTCAATCGCTTGCGGCGGTACTAACAACCGCCGAGGGTGCGCGCGATCTAAGGAAACGATAAGAGATCATAACAGGATTTTTACGTGGTAGCATACCATACTAGATTGGTTGGAGGATCAGATGATAGAAATTAAACTGGTGTTAACCAATGCAGCCGGGTTGCATGCCAGGCCGGCTGCACAGTTTATCCAGGCAGCAGCAGCCTTTAAAAGCAAAATAACTATTCAGTCTGGCAGCAAAAGGGCTGATGCCAAAAGCATTTTGGCTGTAATGGGTATGGGTTTGGGACCGGGAGCTGAATTCTTGCTGACTGCTGATGGCCTGGATGAAGGTGAGTGTATAGCAGCATTACAAGCCTTGGTTGAAAGCAATTTTGGCGAGAGATAGAGGGTGGCTGATAATAGCATATTATTTTATTTCCCGGCAATAATCTTCCAGACAAGCCGGCAGTTGGGACTGCCGGCTTGTCCGATTTTCCGAACATTAATTTTGTTATTAATATAATCATTCGATTTTTATTGACAGCCATTATCTGCTAGTGCTATGATAAACAAGGGAAAAAAGGGGAAAAACTAGATAGAGTTATTCTTGCAAATCAGAAGCTGTCATTTTGATTATGTAAAAAAATATAGGACTGCCTGTTAACACTCAGAACAGTTCGGAAAGCGAAGTGGTATCATGATTGAACGTTATACGTATCCCGAGATGGGACGTATTTGGACTGACGAAAATGAATTCCAAACAATGCTTGACATTGAAATCGCGGCGTGTGAGGCTATGGCTAAGCTGGGGCAAATTCCGGCTGAAGCTGTACCTGTTATTAAAGAAAAGGCTAAGTTTTCGGTAGCGCGCATACGTGAAATTGAAAAGGAAACCCGCCACGATATTTTAGCGTTTCTGACCGCAGTGGCTGAAAATGTGGGTGAGCCTGCTAAATACATTCACATGGGGTTAACCTCAAGTGATGTAAAAGACACGGCATTAGGCGTGATGATGAAACAGGCTGCCGATATTATCATTGACGATCTTGTTAAATTTCGCGACATTCTAAAACGCCGGGCGGCAGAGCACAAGTATACAGCGATGATTGGCCGCACGCATGGCATTCATGCCGAACCACTTACGCTTGGGTTAAAGTTTGCTTTGTGGATGGATGAAACTGAACGCAATATTGAACGTGTTAAACGGGCTAAAGATGCTGTCGCCATTGGCAAACTGTCCGGGGCTGTAGGCACCTATGCCAACATCGATCCGTATATAGAAACCCATGTGTGTCAACAAATGGGTATTAAAGCCGCTAAACTGGCCACTCAGGTTATTCAGCGTGACCGTCATGCGGAGTTTGTGACTACGCTGGCTATTGTAGCCGGTTCGCTGGACAAATTTGCAACCGAGATCAGAAATCTGCAGCGCACCGATATTCGGGAAGCTGAAGAATATTTCCATCCAGGGCAAAAGGGCTCATCGGCAATGCCGCATAAACGCAACCCAATCACGTGTGAACGCGTGACAGGCTTAGCCCGGGTAGTGCGCGGTCATGCTATGGCTGCTCTTGAAGATATGCCATTATGGCATGAACGGGATATTTCCCATTCTTCAGTTGAACGGGTTATTTTGCCTGATAGTACCATTCTGGTTGATTATATGCTCCGGATTTTTACTGATGTTGTTGATCGCCTATTGGTTTATCCTGAAGCAATGAAGGCCAATATCGAAAAAACCGGTGGTTTGATTTTTAGTCAGCGTGTATTACTAAAGCTTGTTGATAAAGGGGCTGTGCGTGAGGATGCTTACCGCTGGGTGCAGAGAAACGCTATGGCTAGATGGTTGGAAGGCGCAGACTTTAAAACCAATGTTATCGCCGATCCTGACATTAAGCAATACCTTACAGCCGCAGATATCGAAGAGTGCTTTGAATATACCTATTATCTACGGCATGTAGATACTATTATGGCCCGCTTCGGGTTATAGAAAGAGCCTCCACCAGCTTTCATGAAGAATAAGTTATATAAGTGAACACTGCCACGACTGGATAGTAAAGGCCAGATGCAAGGTGTACCGGAAAATGCGCAAACTGTTTGTATGTGTGCACATTTCCGGGGAGCAGCGAAATAGATGGCTGTTTATAGCCAGTTGTGTATGAAAGGATTGATTAGATGTCTTCTGTAGTTGTTATTGGCACTCAATGGGGTGACGAAGGTAAAGGTAAAATTGTTGACTTTCTGGCTGAACAAGCCGATGTTGTTGTCCGTTATCAAGGTGGTAATAATGCCGGGCACACGGTTGTTGTTAACGGCACTGAGTTTAAATTGCATTTATTACCTTCAGGGATACTGTATTCCGGTAAAAGATGTGTAGTTGGCAACGGCGTAGTTGTTGATCCGGCTGTTATGATCAAAGAGCTTCAAGGCATGAAGGATAAGGGGATTGATACTTCAGGCCTTAAAGTGTCAAACCGGGCCCATGTAATTATGCCTTATCACCGCTTGCTTGATGAAGTGGAAGAAGAATCCCGTGGTGACCGTAAAATTGGCACAACAAAACGGGGCATCGGCCCTTGCTATATGGATAAGAACTCCCGTGCAGGCATCCGGATGGTAGACTTGATGGATGAAGAAGAATTTTGCTTAAAGCTTGAGTATAACTTAGAGGCTAAAAATCATTTGCTTAAGGCTGTCTACGGTGTCGAAGGCTTTGATTATGAGCAAGTGAAACAAGAGTATCTCGAATATGCCCGTCAGCTTAAACCGTATGTAACAGATACTGCGGCAGTGCTGCATGCAGCTATCAAAAAAGGCGAAAAAGTGCTATTTGAGGGTGCGCAGGCTACCCTGCTTGATTTAGACCATGGAACTTACCCCTATGTAACCTCTTCCCACCCTATCGCTGGTGGGGCGTGCATTGGTGCCGGGGTAGGGCCAACGCAAATCAATAAAGTAATCGGCGTTGTTAAGGCATATACGACTCGAGTGGGTGAGGGGCCATTTCCAACTGAGCTTCATGATGAGGTCGGTCAGACAATCCGTGAACGGGGCCATGAATATGGTACAACAACCGGCCGTCCACGCCGTTGCGGCTGGATGGACGCTTGTGTCGTCCGTTATGCTGGTTATGTCAGCGGTATTGATTATATGGCAATTACCCGCCTGGATATTCTTGACGGTTTGAAAACCCTTAAGATTTGTACTGGCTATAAATATCAGGGAGAGATCTTAAACGAGTTCCCTGCCAGTCTCAAAGTATTGGCTCAGGTGGAACCGGTCTATGAGGAATTACCAGGTTGGGATGAGCCTACAAGTAGTATCCGCAAATATGACGATCTTCCGGTTAACGCCCGGCGTTATATTGAACGCTTAAGTGAAACTAGCGGTATTGGCATTGGTATTGTTTCTGTTGGGCCTGGACGAGAGCAGACCATCATTCTTGAGAATATGTTTTAAATTATACAATAAGGAAAGTAACCTGCGAGAAAGCTCGCAGGTTACCTTTTTCCGGCTCCTGTGTCGAACCCTGTGAGAACTAAACAGAATTTGATTGACAAGCCTGCTGACATCTTGTATAATTTTATCTTGTGAAGATGATCCACTAGCTCAGTCGGTAGAGCACCTGACTTTTAATCAGGGTGTCGATGGTTCGAGCCCATCGTGGATCACCATTTTTCTGGCCCGTTGGTCAAGCGGTTAAGACACCGCCCTTTCACGGCGGTATCAAGGGTTCGATTCCCTTACGGGTCACCAAATTTTTTTCGAGGTTCATATAGTCGTAAGTTCGATCTTGAGAACAGGAGA
>JAQSXM010000369.1 GCA_029256645.1 Sporomusa sp.
GAAACCGAGAATGTTGACAAGGCTGACTTAATTTTGATAAATACCTGCTGTGTCCGGGAAAGTGCTGAGAAGAAAATCCACGGCCGAATTGGTGAGATGAAACGGCGTAAACTTATTAATCCTAATATAATTATTGGTGTTGTTGGTTGTATGGCACAAAAGGATAAAGAGAAAATAATGAAAAAATTCCCTCATGTCAATTTGGTTATGGGTACATACAACACTCATCAGCTTATTGAACTGATTGCGCAAGTAGAACAGAGCCGCGAACCAGTATTGGCTGTATGGGATCAGGCTGAGCGTTTAGCCCCTGATGTTCCCACTGTGCGCAAAGGCCAGATATCGGCCTGGGTACCTATTATGTATGGCTGCAACAATTTTTGCACCTATTGTATTGTCCCTTATGTCAGGGGACGCGAACGAAGCCGCCCTCTTGAGGATATTGTGGCCGAGATTCGACAATTAGGGCTTGATGGCTTTAAAGAGATAACGCTACTCGGTCAGAACGTCAATTCCTATGGTAAAGATGGTGAGTTGCAGATTGATTTTGCCGATCTGCTTCAGGCGATTGATCAGATTGATACAATTGCCCGTATTCGCTATATGACGTCCCATCCGCGCGATATGAACGATAAAGTTATTGAAACTATCAAAAATAGTAAAAAGATTTGTGAGCATTTCCACCTGCCTGTCCAGTCAGGAAATAATGATATACTTAAACAAATGAATCGCGGCTACACTACCGAATACTATCGCCAGCTTGTAAACAAAATCCGTCAGGTTATTCCCAATGCCAGCCTGACAACTGATTTAATAGTAGGATTTCCAGGTGAAAATGAAGAACATGTTATAGAAACCTTGGAATTTATAAAAACGATCAGGTATGATGCCGCTTATACCTTTTTATATTCACAAAGATCGGGAACACCGGCTGCTAACTATCCTGATCAAGTGCCTCTGCCTGAAAAAAAAGCCCGTCTTAATCGACTGATGGCTATTCAAAATGAAATTAGTCTCCAGATAAATAAACAACTTGTTGGTCATAGTGTAGAAGTGCTTGTTGAAGGCCCCAGCAAAAATGACGAAAACAAGCTAATGGGGCGAACCCGCACCAATAAAATTGTATTGTGGGAGAAGAGTGGGGTGGAAAAACCCGGCGACTTAGTCAATATCCAAATTGCCACTGCTCAAACGTGGGTCTTAAAAGGCTGTTTGGTTTAACGTCTAATGGGAGAGGAGAAATTTACAGCATGGCAATAAGCTATACCCCGATGTTGGAACAATACCGGGAGGTAAAGAGCAGACATAGTAGCGAAATACTGTTTTTTCGGCTAGGCGATTTTTATGAAATGTTTTTTGAAGATGCTGAGATAGCATCACGTGAATTAGAGATTACCCTGACCTCGCGTGAGGGTGGCCAAAGTACCCGGGTGCCTATGTGCGGCGTACCCTATCATGCAGCTGATAACTATATCGCTAAACTAATAAACAAAAGGTATAAAGTAGCTATTTGTGAACAGGTTGAGGACCCAAAACAGGCCAAAGGTATTGTCAGACGGGAAGTTGTCAAGATTATTACACCAGGTACAATTCTGGCTGAAACCTCGCTGCCTGATAAAGCGAATAATTACCTGGCACTCCTATATGAGGAAGCCGATGAACTATGTTTGGCTGCGGCTGATATCTCAACAGGTGAGTTTGTATGGGCGATATTTTCCGGCAGTTCCCGGGCAAATACTGTTTGTGACCAATTGTATCGCCTCCTCCCGGCAGAATTAGTGCTGGCAAGTAAACTTGAGGGATTTTCTAGCATAAGCAGCTTTTTGGAACAAAGAGTGTCTGCTTGTGCCATTACCACACTAACTAATGCTGACCTTACTCTGGCGTCAGAGTTGCCGGAAAAGCACTTTGGCGGCGAGGAACTACCTGACAGTCCGGCGGCACAAACTGCAATCGGCTATCTGCTATACTACCTGCATTATACCCTGAAGAGTGATCTTTCCCATATCAATAAGCTGGCAAGGGTTAATACCCAGGATTACTTATTGTTAGATGCGTCTACATTGCGCAATTTAGAGATTACCCGCAATATGCGCGATGGTGGGCGTAAAGGCACACTGCTGGCTGTTTTGGATTTTACAAAAACCGCGATGGGCAGTAGGCTGTTAAAGAAATGGCTGGAGTTTCCATTGTTAAATCCTATTTCAATTACTAAACGCCAGGATGCAATTGCCGATTTGCTTGATAAGCGGGCAGTCCTTGAAGAATTAAAAGAGCTCCTTGGCAATATATATGATTTTGAACGTATTCTAACCAGAATCGAGGTAGGCAGCGCCAACGCCAGAGATTTGACGGCACTTAGAACATCACTGTCAGTGCTGCCTGAGATAAAAACAAAACTGCAAGTATGCCAGTCAGACCAGTTAGCAGGTATTGGTATGGCGGTCAGAAGCCATGTAGATGTAGCCAACATGATTGCCACCGCGATTGCGGATAACCCGCCGTTTGGTGTACGTGATGGGGGTATCATCAGAGCTGGTTATGACTTAGAGTTAGACGAACTCAGGAATATTGCCCGGGATAGTAAGCAATGGATTCAGGATTTGGAATTGCGAGAACGGGAAGCTACAGGCATTAAGTCGCTAAAAATAGGGTATAACAAAGTATTTGGGTATTATATTGAAATAACTCACGCCAATACCGGAGCTGTACCGGCTAACTATATCCGCAAGCAGACACTCGTTAATGCTGAACGCTATATAATGCCTGAACTCAAGGACTTTGAGACAAAGGTGCTTGGGGCACAAGAAAAAATAGTAAATATTGAATATCAGCTATTTACTGGTATCCGGGATTACATAAAAGAACGCATTAGTGAAATTCAGCAGACAGCAAGACAAGTCGCCCATTTAGATGTAATTATGTCGCTGAGTGATGCGGCTGTGCGCTATAGTTATACCCGCCCTAATCTGAATCAGAATAAAGAACTTGTTATTAAGGATGGCCGCCACCCGGTTGTTGAGAGGCTTTTAACTGGTGAGATGTTTGTACCTAATGATACCGAACTAAACCACCGTGACAGTGAAATAATGATCATTACCGGCCCCAATATGGCTGGTAAGTCTACTTATATGAGACAGGTAGCACTGCTTACGATTATGGCGCAGACAGGCAGCTTTATTCCTGCGCGAGAAGCCTCGATCAGTCCTGTTGACCGGATCTTTACCCGGGTCGGTGCCAGCGATGATTTAGCCACAGGCCAAAGTACCTTCATGGTTGAAATGACTGAGGCGGCGCAAATCATCAAATTTGCAACTGGCAATAGCCTCATTATCTTAGATGAAATCGGCCGCGGTACCAGTACCTTTGACGGAATGAGCATTGCCCGTGCTGTTGTTGAATATATAAAAGATAAGGTTAAAGCTAAAACCTTATTTGCTACTCATTATCATGAGCTTACCGAACTAGCTGAATATAGCAAGGTAATAAAAAATTATTCGGTAGCTGTTAAAGAACGCGGTAATGATATCGTATTTTTGCGCCGGATAATACCGGGTGGCGCTGATAAGAGCTACGGTATCCATGTTGCCCAGCTTGCCGGATTACCTAAACGCATTATTGAACGGGCGCAACAAGTTTTGCTGGAACTAGAGCAATGCAAAGGAAGTACTGACCGCATCCCGTCACCTGTCAAACTGCCAGGTAATAAGCATAATGCGGTTGCTGCCGTATCCTTGTTTAGCTCAAGCATTGCCGATGAATTATTGGCCATTGATGTAATGACACTTACGCCGCTAGAGGCACTCAATACCTTGTATAAGCTGCAAAATAAAGCCAGAGAGGAAAGCGGAAGCTTATGAGCGAGCAGGTAATTCATGTATTAGATGAAAACA
>JAQSXM010000370.1 GCA_029256645.1 Sporomusa sp.
ATTATGGGCAGCAACAACAACGGCAAATGATTTCTGAGGGGTTAAAATCTTAATCTCTTTTCGACGCCACATCCCAAAAAACGCAAGGAAAAAATAGTACAAAGTAAAAAAAACGATGATTAACTGCATCGGGATCATTATGTAGTCAAAAATATAGTTCATGGATTAGTCTCCTTTTTAAACACGAGATAAAAACGCAGTACTAATACCAAAATAATTGTAATTTTGGTTCTTTCAAATTGTCAAGTATAATTTGGTTACTAGATAATATAACCCGCAAAAAAATATGTATCCCGGGGAGGATACAAGTCTAGCACTAATTTATGATGCTGAAGTCTAAGATTCAAATAAGCCAAACAGCGTATTCAGCATCCCAAACAGTGCATAGGCAAAAAAGCCAACAAATAAGTATGCATCATGAGCCAAAAACAGAATATAACCGCTTACCAGAACAGTGATTACAAGCGGGACAATCCGAATTCGTTCGCCATCTTTTCCTTTGAAGTCAGGATAGCGGACGGTACTGACCATCAAATAAGCAAAAATTACAGTAAGAGCTAACAAAAGCCAGCTAGGTGATTTTATGCCTAACATGACATACGTAGCAATTACACAACCACTTGCCGGTATTGGTAAGCCCATAAAATAGCCTTTTACCACTCCCGTATTCACGTTAAAGCGGGCAAGCCTTAGCGCTCCACAGGTAGCAAAGGCTGCAGCAGCCAGCACACCAACGATGCCATATTCTTGCAGAGCAAAAACATAGGCTAAAATAGCAGGAGCAACGCCAAAAGATACCACATCACACAGAGAATCTAATTCTTTGCCAAATTCACTGCTAGTATTGAAATAACGGGCAACTCTTCCATCTAAGCCGTCAGCAACTAGTGCTGCCACAATAAGCAGTGCTGCCGTTGAAAAAGCGCCGTTAAGGGTACTAATTAATGCAGAAACACCTAATACAATATTTAATGCTGTTAACGCATTAGGAATAAAACTTCTCAAGTGGGTAACCTCCCTATAATGGTCTCCCCGCCTTTTACACGGTCACCTTTTTTTACAAGGATTTCTACCGCTTGAGGAACAATTACTTCTGTACAGGAGCCAAATTTAATCAGTCCATACCGTTCTCCATGCTTAAGAGTTGTCCCTAGAGTAACCCAGGAAACGATCCGTCGCGCAATCAAACCAGCTATTTGGGTCACAAGCACACGCATATGTGTATTTTCTAAGCCGATTGAATGGCGCTCATTCTCACAGCCAGCAGATTCTTTGTAAGCTGGCCGAAAGCGGCCGCAAGTATATTGCTGAAACTTTATTTCACCGGCAACAGGGCTACGGTTAACATGTACATCAAAAACAGACAAAAATATTGTTACCTTTTTACCAGTTGCATTCAAGAATTGGTCTTCAAAAACCTCGGTGACCCCCATGACTCTGCCGTCAGCAGGCGATACAACAAGCGTATCATCCTCAGGAATACTGCGTCTAGGATTGCGAAAGAAGAAGGTAACAAAAGATGCCAACACTCCGGGAATAATTGCCCAATAAGGGTCAACAGCCACAGCCGTAACAATTGTTATGAGAATAAGAGTTCCAATATATATGTAGCCTTCTTTAACTACAGGCGTTTTTACCACGTATCCACCTCCTCCAAAGCAACCCCCTTGTTCTTTCTCTGTGAATTCTCAACCTATTATAATATACCCCTTTTACTTTGTCTAACTATTTTTTGTCCAATACTACCTTTATAACGAACCTAGGCAGTGCAAGCATTCGAATCGCACGCTGCGGCTGTTTTAACAAGCGATACAGCCATTCTAAGTTTGCTTGCTGCATCCACAGCGGTGCACGTTTTACCGTTCCTGCCATTACATCAAGCGTTCCGCCTACCCCGATACAAACAGGAACCTGCAGACGCTTAAGATTGCGTGACAGCCATTTTTCCTGTTTAGGTACCCCTAGTGCGACGAGTAAAATATGAGGCTGAGCCCGTGAAATATCTTCAATAATTTCATTTTCATCAGCAGCACTAAAATAACCATCGCGGGTTTTAATGATATTGATACCAGGATAGCGTTCTTCGGCGGTTTGCTTTGCCTTCTCTGCTACTCCCGGACCTGCCCCGAAGAGATAAATCCGGTACCCTTTCTTTCCGGCTTCTGCAAGCAGTTTCTGCGTCAGATCAAAACCAGCTACCCTCTCATACACCTGTTTCCCCTGATAGCGGGCTGCCCACACAACTCCTGCCCCATCCGGAACTACCAACGAAGCACTACTTAGTATATTTCTAAGTTCACTATCTTGCTGTGCCAGCATAACCATTTCTGCATTTGCAGTTGCAATTAAGTGAGGCTCGGAATCCTGAATAAAGGTTTCAATTTTTGCTACGGCTGATTCCATTGTAATAGAATCAACGGGAATACCCAATACGTTAACTTTTGAATGCACGTCTTTCCTCCTGCTGCCAAGTTCTCCCTGCTACGTAGCATTTTACCATACAATTAAAATCCGGGCAATCGCCAGGGAAGCTTCCAGAAAGGTCGATTGTCACGTTGATTGTTAGAGGGGGCAGATTGGCCGCCCCGTGTACGCGAGTCGGTCACTTTCGGCTCAGTCCCGCGGATGAAGGCACTGTATTCAATATCGGAGCAGCCGGATGACGGTGCAAGCTTACCCGATTCGGCACAAATGGCTAATTTCGTTATCACATTAGGAGGAACTGAAAAATCAATTGCCCTGCTGTCACTTACCACCTTACTCATCATCGTTCCCCAGAGAGCGGAAACTTCGGTACCTGAAATGCCGACAGGCTTACGATTATCATTTCCTATATAAATTCCGACAACCAGTTCCGGTGTGTATCCCATAAACCAGGCAGTCTCATAATTATCGGTAGTACCCGTTTTCCCTGCAGCCGGCCGGCCAAGATTAGCCGGTGTGCCTGTTCCATTATCAAGTACACTCTTTAAAATATCCGTTATAATATATGCTACATCCGGTTGCAGGGCCGTCTGTTGGCTAAGCTGGGATTGCTCCAGCACCCGATCATTTTCATCAAGCACTTTAACAATCGCAACAGGTTTTGAAATAACCCCGCCATTAGCAAAACCGGTATAAGCTGTTGTTAACTCAAACAAGCTCACTCCTTGCGTAAGACCACCAAGTGCTGAAGCCAAATTATTATCCTCAGGCACTATTGTTGAAATACCCATAGAACGCGCTAGATTCAATACATTTTCCATTCCTATTTGCTGCCCAACTTTCACTGCAGCAACATTGACGGACCACCGAACAGCTTTCTTAAGAGTAATAGAACCACGATATTTTTTATCATAATTTTGCGGTACATAGCCACTGATATTAATGGGTTCATCAACAATTACTGAAGCCGCTGTCAAACCACTATTCAAAGCAGCAGCATATAGAATCGGTTTAAAGGCTGATCCTGGCTGCCTGATTTCCGATAGAACCCGATTTGTTTGACTTTCCTCGTAGTTACGCCCTCCGACCATTGCCCTTATATAACCTGTTCTAGCGTCAAGTGCCAGTACTGCTCCCTGAAACTCTCCCAGCACAGCTTCTGCTGCTTGCTGGGTTTTCGTATCTAAGGTTGTATATACTTTTAAACCACCCTTATAGACTCGATTCGCTCCATAACGGCCTACTAACTCATTTGCTATGTAATCGAGAAAATAGGATGCTTGTATCGCACGTTTTTTCTTGCCTGCTAATTGTACCGGCTCACGATTTGCGACAGCTGCCTGCTGCTCCGTTATATAGCTCTCTTTAACAAGACCGGCTAACACAACAGCCCGCCTATTAACAGCCGCATTCATGTCAC
>JAQSXM010000371.1 GCA_029256645.1 Sporomusa sp.
CTGTCCAGTTTGTTGGCAAATTTGAACAGGAATTTCTCCAATATATCCGGGCATTTCCCTCAATTTGCGGGGGGATAAAAGAGAAAAAAATTATTGAAGTTGAAACGGAAGATTTACTGAAAAAGACGATATTACAGTTTAAAGATTCATTTATGGCGAGGTGACGCCATGGCAAATGCATTGGATTTACGCCGCCGGATTAGGGGTGTGAAAAACATTCAGAAAATAACTCAGGCGATGAAAATGGTTGCTGCCGTACGTCTGCGCAAAGCACAGGAACGGGTTAAAGAGAGTATGCCTTATTATGAGGGGCTGACAGCAGCCTTGAGCGACATCCTGCTTAGTGGCGAAGAAATAACTAGTCCCCTGTTTTTAGAACGTGAAGCAACCCGAAACGGCTATATCGTCGTTGGTGCTGATAAAGGGCTAGCAGGATCCTATAACAGTAACCTGGCTAAGGCGGTACAACGGCGTATTGCCGGCCATAATGTTGGTCTAATGGTTGTTGGTAGAAAGGCAAGAGACTACTTCCAGCGCCGCAAGGCTAGCATTGACCAGGCCTATACCGGCATTTCTGAGAGACCAGACTATCTCTCTGCAGTTGAGATTACAGCAAAGGCTATTGACTTATACCTAGCCGGAAAGTATGACAGGGTCTACATAATATATACCAGGTTTTGTTCTCCAGCTGTGCAAGAGGTGGTGGCTGAGTGCGTCCTGCCGATTAGTTTAGCGACGCAAGCTACAGCAAAAGCCGGGGTTACAGCACAAATATATGAACCATCATTAGCTAGTGTGCTTGAAGCGGTAGCAACAAAATGGATCGAGGCTGTGGTTTACAGCGGGCTTGTTAACTCGGCGGCAAGTGAAGTTGCGTCGCGGTTAAACGCCATGAGCTTAGCTACAGAAAATGCACAGGATCTTATTAGTCAGCTGGTGCTTGAATACAACAAAGTACGCCAAGCAAACATAACGCGGGAAATATCTGAGATTGTTGGTGGTGCTGAGGCGCTACGGTGAGAGGAGGGAGCCCATGGCTAGCGGACAGGTAAAACAAGTGATTGGACCTGTTGTGGACATTGAGTTTCCGCAGGAGCAATTGCCATCAGTTAATAACGCAGTAAAGATTACCGGCAAAGCCGCATGTCACGACATTAAGCTGACAGTAGAGGTTATGCAGCATTTGGGGGATAATGTTGTCCGCTGTGTAGCTATGTCATCTACTGACGGGTTGGTGCGTGGTATGCTCGCAGCAGATACAGGAGCGCCAATTACTGTACCTGTGGGAGAAGGTACATTAGGCCGGATATTTAATGTGTTGGGCGAAACGGTAGATAATAATCCAGCACCAGTAAAGGCAAGCGAATATTGGCCAATTCATCGCCCTGCCCCGGCGTTTGTTGAACAAGAAACAGCTACCGAGATATTGGAAACCGGTATTAAGGTGGTTGATCTTATTGCACCCTACGCACGCGGGGGGAAAATAGGTTTATTCGGCGGGGCCGGGGTCGGGAAGACTGTCCTGATTATGGAATTAATCCGCAATATTGCTACAGAGCATGGTGGCTTTTCGGTTTTCGCAGGCGTAGGTGAACGTACCCGCGAAGGCAATGAGCTATGGCGTGAAATGATGGAGTCAGGGGTTATCAACAAAACCGCGTTAGTATATGGGCAAATGAATGAACCGCCTGGTGCCAGAATGCGGGTGGGGCTGACCGGACTGACAATGGCTGAGTACTTTCGTGATGTAGCCGGACAGGACGTATTGCTCTTTATTGATAATATATTCCGTTTTATCCAGGCCGGGTCTGAGGTCTCAGCTTTATTAGGGCGTATGCCTTCAGCAGTAGGCTACCAGCCTACGCTTGGAACCGATGTGGGAACACTTCAGGAGCGTATTACCTCCACTAAAAAAGGGTCGGTAACATCAGTGCAGGCTGTTTATGTCCCGGCCGATGACTTAACAGATCCGGCGCCGGCGGCTACATTTGCGCACCTTGACGCTACTACTGTATTGTCCCGGCAAATTGCAGAGCTAGGGATTTATCCGGCTGTAGATCCGCTTGACTCTACCTCCCGTATCCTGGCACCGTTTGTTATTGGTGATGAGCATTACGGTGTTGCCCGTGCTGTCCAGGAGATTCTGCAGCGCTATAAAGAACTTCAGGACATTATTGCAATTCTTGGTATGGAGGAGTTGTCGGAAGAGGACAAGGTTGTTGTTGCCCGTGCCAGAAAAGTTCAGCGTTTTCTTAGCCAACCATTTTTTGTTGCCGAGGCATTTACCGGAACAGCCGGTAAATATGTATCACTCAAAGAAACCGTACGTGGCTTCAAGGAAATCTTAAGTGGTAAGTATGATGATTTGCCTGAAAATGCTTTTTATATGGTGGGAACCATTGACGAGGTTGTGGAAAAAGCGGCAGCTGGGAGGGGGAGCTGGTAATGAGTAAGACGCTGCTCTTGGAGATCGTTAGCCCTGAACGTAAGATATTCGGGCGGGATGTCCGGATGATAATCGCCCGGGCCACAACCGGTGAATTGGGCATTCTGCCTGGGCACTTCCCCCTGGTGGCACTGCTTGATGCCAGACCGGTAAGGATTCTGAATGACGAGGGAGAGCAGCAGATTATAATAACCGGCGGAATTATGCTGGTTAAGCCTGAGATGGTTACTATATTAACTGATCTTTAGGTCAATTATGCAAAGGCTAACTCAAAGCTGGGGCGGAGTTGGGCCTTTGCTTATTTATTTGGCAGCTTGAGTTGGCTAATGAAAGCTAACACCGTAAAACGATGTTTATTCCATTTTAATCCGCTGATATGGTGGATGAAGAAATTTACATAATGCAAATAAAGGTTTATAATTAATTTGATACAATGATCGCAGAAGGGAATATTCCATGCTACGCACTCTAAAAGTACCACTAAAACGCTATTGTTCAAGGCATTTCCAGAAAGATTTAATGTCTGGTCTTACTGTCGGTGTAATCTCACTGCCGCTGGCAATGGCTTTTGCTATTGCTGCAGGTGTTAAGCCTGAGTATGGGATATACACGACTATTATTGCCGCTGTGTTGGCTTCTCTATTTGGTGGGAGCAGGTATCAGGTTACAGGGCCAACCGGTGCCTTTATCCCCATATTACTGTCGATTGTACTGATTCACGGGTATGAAAACCTGCTGCTTGCCGGCCTGCTGGCAGGCGTAATTCTAGTTGTTATGGGTCTGCTCAAAATGGGCACACTGATCAAGTTTATCCCCCGCCCGGTCACAATCGGGTTTACTGCGGGTATTGCGATAAATATTTTTACAGGGCAAATCGCAAATTTTCTTGGTTTAACAGAGGTCCATGGTCATGAGGGCTTTGTTGACAGTATGAGGGATATCCTAATACATCTTGATACAATTAATCCATATAGTGTATTAACGGCTGTAGTCTGCTTGGCACTTATTTTGCTTACACCGCGTTTCCTGCCTAAGATCCCCGGTTCGCTTGTCGGACTACTAGCCACGACGGCACTTGCGACGCTCGTGTATCCGGGACAAGTGGCTACTATCTCTACGACTTTCGGTGGTATACCGGGCACTTTGCCGCAGTTTTCGTTTCCGGTAATTACTATAGATAAGCTTGAGCAGCTAGCCCGTCCTGCCTTTACTATTGCCATGCTTGGAGCGATTGAATCGCTGCTTTCGGCCGTTGTGGCCGACGGTATGACTGGGACGCGTCATAATAGCAACCGGGAGTTGATTGGGCAGGGGATTGCCAATATCGTGACACCACTCTTTGGCGGCATTCCGGCCACCGGGGCTATTGCCCGGACTGCTACCAATATTAAGAGTG
>JAQSXM010000372.1 GCA_029256645.1 Sporomusa sp.
ACATCTCGATTTGCAAATTCCTGTAATATATTGCACAGGCTACCTGGCCGCTCACCATTAATCTGGCACACAAGCGTTGTCTTGCTTTTGCCTGCTAGGTTGATTGCCGGCTGCTGCTCCAAACCGATAAAGCGGGTCGAATTAGCCTGATTATCCTGAATATCAGCAGCTAATACGGTGAGCCCATAAATGCCACCTGCTTTTAAACTGCCGACAGCTGCATATAAGCCATCGCTTGCGGCAACTATTCTCGCCGCCTCGGCAGTACTCTCAACCGGTTTTAGTTTAGCCTGAGGGTAGAGGATTGCCAGCGTTTTGCGGCATTGAGCAAGTGCCTGGGGATGGGAAAGAATGGCCGCAATCTCCTGGCTGTCCTTTTTTGCCAGCAAATTATGCCTGACAGGCAATACAACCTCTTTGGTAATATATAGCGCAACATCATGAGCAATAGTATCTAATGTAATATTAACCGATCCTTCCAGTGAGTTTTCAACAGGAACGATACATTCATCAACCTCACCTAATGCAACTGCTCTAATAACTGCATCAATACCCGCAAAAGGTTTTAATGAGGCTTCATTCTTATTATATAATTGCAATACGACTTCCTCACAATATGTCCCCTGCGGCCCCAGATAACCAACTGTTCTCATTAATAACCCTCCCCCAAATATAAAAACTCCCGTCCTGTAAAAGGACGAGAGTTAGCTCGCGGTACCACCTTTGTTATCCGCTGCACACGGATCACCTCATAAAGTACAGGCTTAACACCGATACTCCCCTTCGCTGATAACGGTGAAGGTCTCCGGCTCCGCCTACCATCTGCGGCGCTCGTCCGGCAGATTTCAGCAAGCAACTCCAAGGTGAACTTCAGCAGACCAATCCGTGCCGGCTCTCAGCCTCCCGGCTCTCTGTAGCGGAACTAGTATACCTACTTTTCCTCTTCATAGTTATTAACACTATTTTTCCTAATATATCATGAGTCTGTTAGATATTCAAGCGAATTTTTTAGACTTGGCATTAGTTTTGTTAGCGAAGTTTTCCAGAATCATCATCCCTTTTGGTGTCAGGATTGACTCCGGATGAAATTGTACCCCTTCAACATCATATTCCCGGTGTCTAAGACCCATAATCAAACCATCCTGTGATGTAGCTGTGATCTCCAGACATTCCGGCAACCCGGCTTTTTCTACAATGAGGGAATGATACCTGCCGGCAACAAAAGGCTGCGGCAGCCCTTGGTAAAGATCTTTGCCCCGGTGAATAATATATTCTGTTTTACCGTGCACCGGCAGCGGAGCCCGGATGACCTGCCCGCCAAATACCTCACCAATAGCCTGATGTCCCAGACAGATCCCCAGTATCGGTATCTTCCCGGCAAACCGGGCAATAGCCGCTTTGCTGATCCCGGCATTTGCCGGTGTTCCCGGCCCGGGTGAGATAATAATGCCGCTATAACCCGCATTATCTATCTCCTCAACAGAGACCATATCGTTCCGAATGACGGTAACCGCGTGGCCTAAACTGGCAACATACTGATATACATTGTAGGTGAAAGAATCATAATTATCAATAAGTAAGATCATGTCATTCTGCCTCCTCAACTAATTGCATTAAGACGCGGGCTTTATGCATGATCTCATGGTATTCCAGCTCTGGCACAGAATCAGCGACAATCCCCGCCCCTGTCCGTACCGTGACCTGCTGTCCGTCAATAATTAACGTACGGATTGTAATGCAGGTATCCATATTTCCCCTAAAGTCAAAATACCCCACAGCACCGGCGTAAGGACCACGACTGTCGCCTTCCAGCTCATAGATAATCTCCATAGCCCGCACTTTAGGCGCACCGCTCACCGTTCCTGCCGGAAAACATGCGCTCAGCACATCAACAGCTGTAAATTCAGGGTCAACCTGACCTGATACCTCTGAGACAATGTGCATGACATGGGAGAATTTTTCAACCTCCATCAGCCTGTCAACAGTTACTGTTCCCGGCAGGCTGATCCGTCCCAGATCATTGCGGCCAAGATCCACCAGCATCGCATGCTCGGCTCGTTCTTTGGCATCTGCCAGCAATTCTTCGGCCAGTTGATCGTCTTCAGCCTGACTGCCGCCCCGGCGACGCGTCCCGGCAATCGGGCAGGTCAGAACTTTACCGTCTTCCAGCTTTACAAGGCGTTCAGGTGACGCGCCAACAAGCTGCTTATCACCAAAATTAATATAAAACATGTACGGGGAAGGGTTGGCCTGCCTTAGACGCCGGTAGAGTTCAAACGGGTGCCGGGTCAGTTTATAGTGAAAAGGGCGTGATAACACCACCTGAAAGATATCGCCGGCAGCAATATATTCTTTGGCCTGCTCTACCCTATTGATATACTGCTGCTTAAGCAGGGCTTCGTCCTGCTCAAAACTTATTTCAGACCGGTCACTCAGGCCAGCCTGGTTACCCTCCTGATAGGCTTCAGGTAATATGACAGGTTGTTTGAGTTTAGCCATCAGCCCTGCCAGTTCCTGCAGCGCCTGGTCATATTCCGCTGCGGCCCGGGCCCCTGGTTGAAGTTGCACCAAATTGATCAGGCGTGTGGAATGGGTCAGATGATCCATAACAATGATATATTTACAAACCATCATCTCAATGAGCGGTAAATCATCAGGGATGTTCAGACCACATACCCGTTCCCAGGACGCTACCGATTCATACGCGGCATATCCCACCGCCCCACCGGCAAACGGCGGCAGTTCAGGCAGATTCGGCATTGAAAAATTTTGCAGAAATTCCTTAAGAATAAGGTGTGGCTTGCCTGCCGCCTGCGCTGCGCAGCCGGCAACACTAATGTCGGCCTGTTTGCTGTAGGCAGTAAGCGACGCCAGTGGCTCGGTGCCAATAAATGAATACCGGCCAAAGGTCTTGCCTGTTTGAGCGCTTTCAAGAATAAAGCCTGCCGCATCGCCCACTAATTTGTAATACATTGAAACAGGGGTTTCCAAATCTGTAGACAGCTCAAACCAAACCGGCAATACCGTGTAAGTCTCTGCCAACCGGCAGAAATCTTCTTTAGCTGGATACGCCTTCATCAGCACCCACACTCCTTATCGAGCGCCTGCCTGATTGCGCTTGTGAACTCCCGTACTGCCTCAACACCACTGTTCGTTAGCCGTTCCATGACCGCACTGCCGACAATGACAGCATCGGCATACTGAGCTGCCTGACACGCAGCCTCCGGACTACCAATGCCAAAACCCATTGCCAGTGGCAGTCCGGTCTCCTGGCGCACAGCGGTCATAAGCGGCGCGAGCTGGTCATAGTCAATCTGGCGTACACCGGTAACACCGGTGCTTGATACGCAATACAAAAAGCCGGCAGCCTGACTGCAAATTGTTTTTAAACGGTCAGGTGTAGTCGTAGGCGCAATAAACCTGATTAAGTCCAGCCCCGCCTGCCTGCAAGACGGTTCAACAACAGCCATTTCTTCGACAGGCAGATCGGGAATGATCAGCCCGCTGATTCCGGCCTTGGCAAAACTATTGATAAATTTGTCAATCCCGAACTGCAGCACAATATTGTAGTACGTCATAATAGCCAGTGGGATTGTCGTCTCCTGCTTAAGAAGTGTTACAAGCTCAAGTGCTTTCCCAACAGTAGCCCCAGCTGCCAACGCCTGTGTCGCCGCATGCTGGATAATTGGCCCGTCAGCCATCGGGTCTGAGAAAGGCAGTCCAATCTCAACTAAATCGGCGCCAACTGACTCTACAGCCTTTACCGCCTGCAGCGTAGTGCTATAATCGGGAAACCCGGCTGTCAGGTAAATAATCAGCCCTTTGCGGCCTGTCGCG
>JAQSXM010000373.1 GCA_029256645.1 Sporomusa sp.
TTATAATCAGCAGGCATCCATTCCAGTTCCACAAATTTGCCGGCACATTCCTCGCGGATCCGCACTGCCAATGCCCGATTTTTCTCATCTGACAGCGCTTTACTGTCCTTAACACCGACAGCGGTAAGTCTACCGGCCGACTGGTCGTCAACAAGTACAGCAGCCACAACCAGCGGACCAAAAAAGTCACCTTTGCCTGATTCGTCAAGACCGATCCATTTATTATCAAAATCTTTTACACCTTCAAAGCCCGGCGGCCGCCCGCCAAACATTTGTGACTTTGCGGCGTCCGCCCCGGTGGCAATTGGTATTTGCCCCTGGGTAATGGCCGATACTGCCTCTTTAAGCGGTGACTGTGAGCCCCCTACAACAATGCTGATGCCTTTTTTGCCACTATAAATATTAACAGTCACAGCAGTCTGCCCATCTGAGACTTTTAGCTGTCTGCCGTAATTGATCGGCTTATCTGCAGTGATTTTATAGCCGGCCTGGGCAAAGCGTTCAGACAAAACAGCCAGCCTTGCACTTAATATATCCATTCATATACCTCTAACAAAATGACATCGCTTCTTTAAGAGCCAGATGCTGGATTACCTTGAGCGGCAGCCCCAGCTCCTCCGCTATTTTACGGCAATCTTCATATTCGGGTGCCACATTACATATTTTACCCTGATATGAGCTAATTTTTACTTTGACATCCCCCCAGGGCAGTCCCACAACAATAAACTCGCGATTGGCGATAGCCCTTGTTACCGGGTAGAAACGCATACCGATAGATGTTGTCTCTTCTAAAATAACCTCAGCGATCTTTGCCTGACAATCCTCAAGCAATAATGCCGACAGTTTAGTTGCTGGCCGGCCTTTTTTCATGATGATCGGTGTAAGCCACACGTCAAGCGCTCCGGCAGCAAAAAGTTTGTCCATTATATAACTGTATAGCTCAGGATTCTGATCATCAATATTGGCTTCAACCACCAGATAGGGCTTGTCATCCTGCCCCTCGATCTGTCCTGATATGACGTCTGCCGGTATTTCTCCCAGATATAACCGCAAAACATTGGGAATATCCAGATCCCAGGTACCGGCACCATAGCCAACATGACTACTAATAAAGCCGTCAGGCATGGGACCGTACCCCCGGCCCAGTGTTGCCACTACTGCCGCCCCAGTCGGAGTTACCAATTCCTTGGCAATATCTCCTTGATAAAAGGGGATGCCACGCAACAATTCAGCGGTAGCCGGTGCCGGCACCGGTATCAGGCCATGACAACACTTGACGAAACCACTGCCTACATGAAGCCGGGAGGCATAAATCTGCTCAACACCTAAATAATCAAGCGCCCAGGCAACCCCAATAATATCAACAATCGAATCAACAGCCCCAACCTCGTGGAAATGGATTTCATCAACTGGAACACCGTGAACCCTGGCCTCAGCCTCAGCCAGACGGGTAAATATCTGTTTACTTGTCTCTTTAACAACAGGAGTAAGTGCTGCTTGCTCAATAATGTTCATTATGTCTGCCAGATTGCGATGGTGATGCCCGGTATCATCAACCCTGACATCCAGATATAAAGCACTGATCCCCCCCTTATCAACCCTTGTTATTGACAACTCATAGCCGGTTACCGGCAGTTTTGCCAATTCGGCCCGGAGTAGTTCTTCAGGTGCTCCAATATCAATTAAAGCACCAAGCAGCATATTACCGCTGATGCCGGCAAAACAGTCCAGATAAATAGTCTTACATTTTGTAGCCATAGTCCAAATCACCTCATATGATTAATAATACTTGCTAACCGGCCTGCGCCGAAGCCATTATCGATATTGACAACACCAATTCCGGCGGCGCAGCTGTTGAGCATACTTAATAATGCCGACAGACCACCGAAATTTGCACCATAACCAATACTTGTCGGCACAGCAATAACCGGTTTTGAGGCCATGCCGCCGACCACACTGGCCAGAGCTCCCTCCATGCCTGCCACAACGATCAGAACATTCGCTTCTTCAATAAATCTCCGTTGGTCTAAAAGCCTGTGAATGCCAGCCACGCCGACATCATACACCCTTTTTACCTTATTACCCATCATCTCGGCCGTAATAGCCGCCTCTTCAGCGACAGGAATATCACTCGTCCCGGCACTCATGACCAAAATAACGCGTTCCTGATCCACCGGAGGTTTTTGGCGTTCAATAGTAATCAGCCTGGCTAACTCGTGATACTGCGCATCAGGCAAAACGCTTTTAACCGCATCATACATCTCTCTGGTAGCCCTTGTTGCTAAAATACTGCGATTATACACAGCAAGCCTGTCCATAATTGCCAGTACCTGCTCCACGGTTTTCCCCTGGCAAAAAACCACTTCAGCAAAACCCTGCCGCAACAGCCGGTGATGATCAAGTTTTGCAAATTCGAGGTCTTCATAAGGCAATATTTTCAGTTTTTCAATCGCTTCATCCAGCGAGAGACCGCCTGTCTTAAACTCTTTGAGCAGGTTGCTTACGTAATCAATATCCACTTCTCCACCTCGTCCAACTTTTCATTTATTCCTGTGCAGTTTGAGTCAAGCGTAACATATGTAAACCCCAGCCTCTTTATACCTGCCGCTAGGTCTGGCTACTAAAGCAGATAGTTTAGGCAGCACCAGATTGTCCCAGGTACGCTGCTGAAAAATGTTCCTTTTTGCATAATAACACCTCTGGGGCGGATTGGCAACAACGTCAGTAATTTACCCGTTGAAAGAGATATTACCCTCTCATTTTAGCAACATAAAGACATAATGTCCCTAATGGGCATTATGTCTTTATAAGAATTCAATATTAACAGTTAAAATCCTGTTAGAGGTTATCTTTTTTTAATTCTGCAGTTGGAGAGCCGGATGACAACTTTTCAACAGCACTTCCAGTGACTCAATAATTTTTAGCTGCGTTTCTTCCATCAACAACATTCCGTGATTTAATAATATCACCTGCGGATTGAGCCGGATTTGCGTCTCACGGACAGCCATTTCCAAATGCCCGATAGCTAACTCCATTTGTTCAGCAGCAGCCAACACCTGACTATCAAGCAATCGCTCTAAGAGTATATAGTGGTAGGTTTGCACTAGCTGCGCAGCCTGGCTATAACCCTCACTATTATAATGATAACGGGCAAATTCTGAAAAATGATTAACAAACCCGGTAAATTCATGACTAGTGGCAAGTGTCATATCAGATACTGCACAATAGATTAGTTTGTTTAGCTCATGAATATAGCTATTTTGCACCCTCATTAATGCCAGCAAATTATTAAGTTCTTCCATCTGGTTAAACAATGGCATCACCCCCAAGGCGGCGCGTCTAAGAACACTATGATGTATGATATTCAGTTTCTAAGCATTATGTCACTAAAGAACATGAAAAGCCGTCGCTGAGCGGTTCGGTAAGAACGCCCGGCGGCGGCTAAAGTTACTCTATATTATACTATTTATAAATATCAGGATTGACACAGGTAAGCGGCCTATTTCCGGTAAGGACGGCAATAATATTGTTGGCGGCAATTTCAGCCATGGCATTGCGGGTTTCGACTGTTGCATTCCCCAGATGCGGCGCCAGAACCACATTATCAAGCAACTCCAGTCCGGCAGTCACTTTCGGCTCAAACTCGTAAACATCAAGCGCCGCTCCGGCAATTGTTTTATTTCGCAGCGCCACCAGCAAAGCGGCCTCGTCAATTAGCGGGCCACGCGCTGCATTGATCAGAAATGCCGTTGATTTCATGCTGGCCAGCTCTTTAGCACCAATCATATGCTTCATCGTTGGGTTGTAGCTCTGATGGAATGTTAAAAAATCGGCT
>JAQSXM010000374.1 GCA_029256645.1 Sporomusa sp.
AGATTAAACCGCAATATATTTAAGAATACTGCCAGTACTTTGGACTTACGTACAATAATGGCAGTCTTGATGCTGTTTCGCGGTGGTGCCAAGATGTGGAACCTGGGGCAGCGTCCGTCAGGGCCGCAGATGATATGGTGGGCATATTCTTTACTGAAAGGGCGCAGCTGATGGGATACCGGTATATAACCTTACCTATAAATAAGGCATTATCTGTACATCAAAAAGCACTTTTAGAGGGTAACATCAGGCAAAACCCGTCGGTCATCAGCGCTTATATCAGCAATAGTGGGAATCTGACCATATACTATGTGGGTCAGTTGTTATTACCAGATCTAGTGGCTAAAATACAGAGTGCAGGTCGTACAGATCAACCGGTTGCAGCTTTACCTGCAAAAAATAGCAGCGATGACAATACTCCATTCATGGAATACCGGCGGGATGCAATATTGGCTGGGGCCGGCCTACTGGGATTGCAGCTACTGCGTATGGCAATGCCGGGTGCATTTACTGCCGTTTATTTGGGTCGTAGTGCTTTTGTCCTTTTTGTAGCCCGGAAATTTATTGTCAGTGGTGTACGTAGTTTGCTGGTTGAGCGTCAGCCCAATGCCGATTCACTCACAACAACTGCGGTTATGGCCTCAATTCTAGGCGGAAAACCTGAATCCAGCCTGACCCTTTTAGCTCTTTCTAATTTTGCTGAGATGTTAACTACATTTACTGCTGAAAGGGCTCGTAAACATATTTCTAACCTCCTGCGCCTTGATCAGCAATATATTTGGAGAATTGAAGATGATGGCCATGAAGTCCGTGTGGCAGTAGAAAGTCTGAAGCCTGGTGACCGGGTAGGCGTACACCTCGGAGAGAAGATATGCGTGGATGGACGGGTACTGTCCGGGGCTGCGGCGGTAGACCAATCGTCGATTACGGGTGAATACATACCTGTCGAAAAAACTGTAGGAGACTATGTTTACGCAGGCACTGTGCTCCAAAATGGTTTCCTGGAGATCGTGGTCGAAAAAATGGGGGATGATACGGCGTTGGCACGTATTGTCCATATGGTGGAAGAAGCACAGGCGCGGCGGGCACCAGTGCAAAACTTTGCTGACCGTATGGCTAATATGCTGGTGCCGATATCCTTTATTGCTGCCGGTTTGGTTTACGGGGCAACTAAGGATTGGCAGCGCGTGTTAAACATGTTATTTATTGATTTTTCCTGTGGGTTAAAGTTGTCTACCGCCACGGCTATCTCGGCGGCGATAGGGCGGGCTGCCAGCCGGGGCGTCTTGATTAAAGGTGGCAACTATGTGGAGACTTTGGCGGGAATAGATACTGTTGTGATGGACAAAACCGGCACAATTACCATTGGTAAACCGCAAATTGTTGCTGTTAAAACAGCTCCAGGGATTAAAGAACGAGAATTGCTGTTATTGGCCGCCTCGGCGGAATTGCATTCAGCTCACCCCTTGGCTTGCGCTATCTTGGACCATGTGGAATCTCAAGGGTGGGCAATACCGCCTCACAGCAGTACTGAAACCATCATTGCCCGGGGTATTTTAGCTGAGGTGCCGGATTTCGAGGATATTCGTGGCGGGCGTATCCTGGTCGGCAGTTGGCGATTTATGGAGGAGTACAAGCTTCAATCCCCTGGCTTTGGGGATGAATCAGGGGCTGAATGTGGCTATAACCTGGTCTATGTGGCGCGTGATCAAGCATTATTGGGCTTGCTGGTAGTGAGCGATCCCATTCGGCCTAATCTGAAAAAAACTATTAACCAGTTACGGCGGCAAGGCGTTGATGAGGTTGTTATGATTACCGGTGATACTGAACCTGTTGCGAAACATGTTGCAGCCGCACTGGATCTTGACGCTTACTATGCCGAGGTTTTGCCCGAGGATAAGGCAACTTTGGTGAATCGGCTAAAACGGCGGTCACAGGTTTTGATGGTCGGTGACGGCATTAACGATGCACCCGCTTTGGCATTTGCTGATGTGGGAGTGGCTATGGGCGGACGGCGTACAGATATCGCTGTTGAGTCAGCTGCGATTACTATCAATTCTGAAGACCCACTGGTGCTTTCTGAGGTAGTTACATTAGGAAAGCAGACTATGAAGATTGTACAGCAAAACTTTACTGCTACAATTGCCGTCAATACTGCAGCAATGCTGCTGGGGGCGATCGGGCGAACCAATCCGATGATTTCAGCTCTTATTCATAATGCTGCGACTATTGGAGTTGTACTAAATAGTGCACGGATCTTAGTTGTTAATAAAAAACGGTGGTAGAACGTTAGGGAAAGGAGGTGAAAATAGATGTTTACAAGAACTGATTTTTGGATAGGTTTGGTTGTTGGAACTATTGCAGGGGCATTTGGGTACAAAATAATGTCAGAACAATCGATGCGCGTTATGGCACCGGCTGCACAAATACCAGCTGCTCAGGGAGTGGGGGAAATCCCGGTGGACGAGCTGATGCGTCAAAAAGAACGTCTGGAAGATTTAATCGCAGAACGGCAACAGGGTGTGGTTCAGGCGTAATCTAGGCACTTACAGTAGCTTAGCAATTTTACGTAAAAGAAGTAAGTCCAACCACTTAATCTGAAGGGGTTGGACTTACTTCACTAGGTCAACCATGAAATGAAAAATCAATTATGCAGACCGTTAGTTGGTAGCCTAGTGCATGCCTAATTGCAGGAGACTAAGATTATGATTAGATCGACTAGCGTAAGAAACATCTGGACAAAGTAGCATTAGTGATATATAATGCTTAAGCTAATGAAATTGATTTTTAGGAAACAGCAACTTGACAAGGCTTTTTGTACTAGTTATAATTAAACAGTATCTGGCGCAAGCTAGCTAGGTAGATTAATTAGGTAGTACAACTATTGTAAGCAATTACCGCTTGCATTGTATGCCTGAATAGTATATAATAAATTTCTGTTGAGAGCACATGGAGAGATGTCCGAGTGGTTGAAGGAGCACGCCTGGAAAGCGTGTGTACTGGAAACGGTACCGAGGGTTCGAATCCCTCTCTCTCCGCCATAAAATCCAAAGTTATTGCAGGGCCGCTTCAACGGCTTTTTGTTTTCTAGGCCGGGCTATAGCAGGGCCGGGTCTTACGCAATGGGAACTCATGAACCGCGTCAGATCCGGAAGGAAGCAGCGCTAAGTGACCATTCTTATGTGCCGTAAGGGTGCCTGGCTTCTGCTGTGGTCCGTCGTGGAAAACAAAGGCCATAACTATAAAATTGCATAATCATTTACTAAAAGTAGCCAAAAATACGGCTGCTTTTTTGCTATATTAATTATTTTTGTGAAAAAGGGAAACATTTTACTGGTGTGGAATATAACAATCTTGTAAGGTAGGAGGTGTGGGTATGGCCTATGTGGCATTATACCGAAAGTGGCGGCCGCAGGACTTCGACAATTTAGTTGGGCAGGAGCATATTAGTAAAACCCTTAAAAATGCGATTGCTAGCGGTAAGATTGCCCACGCCTATTTATTTGCCGGGCCGCGGGGTACCGGAAAAACCAGTACGGCTAAAATTTTAGCCAAGTCGCTTAATTGTCAGCATGGTCCTACAGCTAACCCCTGTAATGTCTGCCCTAATTGTGATAAGATTACCGCCGGCACTTCAATGGATGTATTTGAGGTTGATGCGGCCTCAAACCGGGGAATTGACGAGATTCGCGACCTTCGGGAAACAGTCAAGTTTGCACCTGTAGATGGGCGCTATAAAGTATACATAATTGATGAAGTCCATATGTTAACAACAGAGGCTTTTAATGCCCTACTAAAGACATTGGAGGAACCACCCGGCCATGTAGTGTT